>JAZUSM010000117.1:0-29523 GCA_045606725.1 Oscillospiraceae bacterium
GCTGAAACCACGACTGTCCCCGAAACTGAAACTGCAACGGAAACTGAAATCGTAACTGAAAGCGTTGCAGAGATTACAACAGGACAGCTTTATGAGTCGGATTTCCGTGCCGATGAGGATTACGTAAAAATCAGCGGCAGAACCTATACCAACAGCGGCGGAACGGTTATCCTTTCCAACACATACTCATCTGTCGAATTTGCTTTTGTGGGAACACTTGCTGAGGTCACCCTTACAAGTGACTGCAAGGATTCAAAGGCAAGGGTCGGGATTTTTGTCAACGGCCAGCGTACTGTAGATACAATGCTTACCGATAAGACGACTACCCTGAAGGTGTTTGAAAGCGACGTGCCCGAAAAATGTATTGTTTCAATCGTAAAGCTTTCCGAGCAATCCCATTCCTATGTTGGTGTAAAAAATATTCACGCTGTTACGGAGTACGGCATAATTCCCACACCTGAGCGTGAACGTAAAATTGAGTTCATAGGCGATAGCATAACCTGCGGCTACGGAATTGATGCACCAACCGAGCATTACGATTTCTCAACCGAAACTGAGGACGGCTCAAAGACCTATGCGGTGCTTATCGGCAATGCACTCAATGCTGATGTGAACATTGTTGCATGGAGTGGTATCGGTGCATATTCCTGCTACACAAGCGGCGACGAGCCAAGTCAGTGGAAGCTTGTTTCGGGAATTTACGGCAACACGGATACAATGCACACAAGCAAAAAGTGGGACTTTTCCTCCTGGCAGCCTGACGTTGTCGTAATCAACATCGGTACAAACGACAACAGCTGGACAAGAGGAATTACCCAGCGTGTCGACACCTTTGGCAGTGCTTACTACGAACTGATATGTAAAGTCCGCGAGAAAAATCCCGACGCTTATATAATCTGTTCACTGGGTGCAATGGGTAAGGAGCTTCTTCCCGAAATCAAGGAACAGGTTGAATATTACTCCGCAAATACGGGAGATTACCATATCGCAACCTTTGAATTTGATATGCAGAACGGTTACAAGGACGGGTACGGTGCTGACTACCACCCAAGCACAAAGACACATCAGAAAATGGCCGACAAGCTTGCACCGTTTATTGCTGAACTTATGAACTGGTAAACACAAACCGCCTTGAGATTATTCCCAAGGCGGTGTTTTTTATTTGTTCTTGTTCTTTTTCTTTTCGTGAAGGTGTGCAAATACAATATAGTAAATCGGGATTGTTACAAAAAGCATCCACATAGTTCCCCACCACATACCTGCAAGCCACGCCCATATGTCGTCCAGTATAAGTCCTCCACCCACATAAACAATAACACAGAATACAGGATAGCAGAAAATCAGCGGTTCACGCTTCTTGATTGCTTCTTTTGTGGTGTAATACATAGGGATAAACAGAAATGCAAGCCAGCCTATGTGGGCAAATCCCATAGGAATTGACAAACAGAATACTATTGCCATAAGAAGTGGGAAAAGCTTGTCAAGGAGAGTTGCAGGTTCCTTGTGCTTTTTGTGCACCTCATTACTGAAGTCAGAGCCATCGCCGAATTTGCGTTCCATTTCTTCACCGAACTTTTCCATCTTCTCGCCGAACTTTTCCATTCCGCGTTCGAACTTGACTTCCCAGTCCTCAGTCTTTCCGTCGCTGTTCTGCTCAGCGTTCTTTACAGCTTCATTAATCTTCTGACCTGCAGCATTGATAGCATCACCGATTGCACGTCCTGCCTTTTCAAGATTCTTTACAAGGTCGTCCTGTGCAGTATCAGTGCTTGCACCTGCGGATTTCTTTTCTTCTTCATCAATGTCCACACCGAATGGTGCACCCTGTGGAATTGAGTTTTCTCCGTTGAAATTGGTGTTAGGGAAGATTTCTTCATCGGTGTAATTGTCAGGACGTTTTTCTCTTACAGGGTCATCTGTGTAGCCGTAATCGTCCTTTTTAAGGGAAATGCCTGCGCTTACTGTTTCGGGAGAAGCACCCGTACTAAGCAATTCATCAATTGTTACCCCATAAAGCTTTGCAAGAAGAATAAGATTTTCCATATCAGGCGCAGACTCTGCACGCTCCCATTTTGAAACAGCCTGACGTGTTACCCCCATCTTTGCGGCAAGCTCTTCCTGTGAAAAGCCGTTCTTTTTTCTCATCTGCTGAAGCTTGTTGGCGATCTCAATATTCATATATCATTTTCCTTTCATATAGGTTGTGTTTTGATTTCAATAATATTATATCACATATATTATTATAATGCAAGCATTTTTTAGTTGCTTTTTAAAAATATTGAAAATGCAACCTATAGTTGCGGGAATGCTTCAAAAAACTGCTTCCGTTGAACGGAAGCAGTTCAATTTTATTTATTTTCGTTTCTGAGGTCAACAATTCTCTTTGCCTTACCCTGGAAACGTTCGAGGGACTTGTACTCAACAAGAGAAACCTTTGTATCAATACCGAGAACAGTCTTGAGATTGTGGTGAATGTTGTTGCGGAGATTTTCAAGGTCACCGAACTTTTCAAGCAGAGCATTGTTTGAAAGCTCAACCTTGACTTCAAGACGGTCGGAGAAGTTCTGTCTTGTAATAACAAGCTGATAGTGCGGAGCAACCTCCTCAAAGCCCATGAGCACAGACTCAATCTGTGATGGGAACACGTTTACGCCGCGGATTTTGAGCATATCGTCACTTCTGCCCTTGATTTTATCCATACGGGCAAAAGTTCTTCCGCACTTACATGTTTCATAGTTGATTTTGGTAATATCCTTTGTTCTGTAACGAAGCATCGGGATACCTTCCTTGGTAAGGGTTGTGATAACAAGCTCACCTGTTGAACCCTTAGGAAGAACCTCGCCTGTTTCAGAATTGATAACTTCAGCGAGGAAGTGGTCCTCGTTGATGTGCATACCGTCACGCTCTTCACATTCACCTGATACGCCAGGACCCATAAGCTCACTCATACCATAGTTATCTGTTGCAAAAAGATTAAGGGTCTTTTCAATCTGTGTACGCATTTCCTCTGTACAGCCCTCAGAGCCGAACAGACCAAGACGGAGATTAAGGTCGCCAAGGACACCCATTTCCTTTGCAAGCTCACCGATATACTGAGCGTAGGACGGTGTTGCAACAAGAGCAGTTGTCTGGAAATCCTTCATAAGCATAAGGTTCTTTTCTGTGTTGCCGCTTGAAGTAGGAACAACAGTTGCACCGATTTTTTCAAGTCCGTAGTGCAGACCGAGAGCACCTGTGAACAGACCGTAGCCGAAAGCGATATGTACGATATCGTCGCTTGTTGCGCCAGCTGCTGTAACAAGACGTGCCATACAATCGGACCAGTTTTCTATATCATTTTTTGTGTAGCCAACAACGGTAGGCTTACCTGTTGTACCCGAAGAAGCGTGGATACGAACGATATCCTTCAGCGGAGTACCGAACAGACCGAACGGATACGTATCACGGATATCAGCCTTTGTCGTGTAAGGGATATACTGAATATCCTCAAGGCACTTGATTTTATCGGCAGTAACTCCTGCTTCCGTAAGGCGCTTGTTGTAGAATGGGATATTGTCCATACAATATTTTACAAGCCATTTCAGACGCTCCAGCTGAAGCTCCTCGATTTTCTGTCTTGGCATTGTTTCTATGTCTTTCTGAAAAAACATTTTTATTCCTCCAATACAATTCTAACATGGATTTAAAGCTAACAAGCTTTAAATTGCTAAATTGACACATTATATCTATTATATACCTTTTTTGACACAATTGCAAGGGATTTGACAAAATAATTGCGTTCCGCACATAGTTACGGAACGCTTATCATTATCCATGCTTCGGAAGTTTTTTTCTTTCAACCGCCATGCTCACCAGCATCATCATAACTTCCTTGCGGTTCTGATTCTTCATTTTATCTGCACGCCTAAGGTCTTCCTTACCGTTGATTTTCACCTTCAGCGTCGGCACTCTGTTTCCTGCCTCAGCAACAGCGTCAGCATAACAAAGCGGACAGGTGCAGCAGTTGAATCGTTCAAGAACCTGTGGCATAAGCTCTGTTACAAGCTCGCCTGTTATATTGATTTCTGCGCCGTTTGCCCTTTTCGGCACAGCATTTTTCTGTGTAATTTTTTCTTCCTTGAAGCTGCTGTCCAGAATAGGATTTGACGCAACCTTCTTTCCCGTCAGCAAGCGCATAACAGCGTCTGTCTTATTGGTTTTTGCCGCTTTCAACGCCATATTTCAGGACCCTTTCTTACTTAAAAATCTTTCTTGTTTTTGCAATCGCAATTTCGGGATAAAGCAGCTCTGCCAGCTTCACATAATCCCTTGCGGCACGGCAGTTAGGTGAGTAGGTGGTGATAACCTCCTGATGCGCCGGTGCCTCCGCAACCGCAACGGAAACCGAAATTTTCACGTCAAGCACCTGCGTATGAAGCTGCTTAGCCACGATGTCAACCATTTCCTCAACTTCACGTGCAAGCGTCTGCTTCTGAACATATCTTGTCAGCAGAATACCCCTGATATTCAGCTTTTTATTATAATACTTCTTGACTGCCAGAATAGTTTCCCTTAGCTGGGCAATACCCTGCAGCGAAAGTATTTCGGGAGTCATAGGAATAATCAGGTCATCAGCTGCTGTATAAGCATTGATTGTAAGGATTGACAGCGCAGGCGGTGTGTCAATTATAATATAATCATAGCTGTACTTTACAATTTCAAGTATACCCTTCAGAATAAATTCCCTCTTTTCAGAAGTAAGCTCAAGCTCACTGCCTGAAAGAAGAATGTTAGATGTAATAACATCGCATATGTGAGTTGTTTTTATTGCCTCGCGTATGTCGCATCTGCCGGTCATCACATCATGAATTGTATATCCCTCGTCCTCTGCACCCAAAGAAAAGGACAAGTTACCCTGAGGGTCCATATCAATCGCAAGAACTCTTTTCCCTCTGCTTCTGAAAATACCGGTCAGCGCCGCGCAGGTAGTAGTCTTGCCTACGCCGCCTTTTTGGTTTGTAACAACAATTACAGTCGCCATATGCTCCTTGCTTCCTCACTTAATTAAAAATACTCTCTTTTGCTTTTCTGCGTTCTCTTTCAAGAACCTGACAATCAAAAATAAATCTTGCCAGACGTTCTTCCTGAGCCTGGCTGACATCAAGAAATCTGCATCCGTAGCCGTCAATATTTCCCTCTTCGTTTTTCTGAACTCTGAGAATTTCCGCCAGAAGCTGCATTTCACCATCAAGGAAATTCAGCATAACCTGGTCGCCTTTTTCAAACTCAGACTCACTTGTAAAATAAACACCGCCAAGATTGATGTTCACAAAGTGAAGCATAATCGGGTCATCAAACGCATACATTTCCTCGCCTCTGATATAAAACGGAGAAAGGCCGTTGAAATCTACTGAAACCTTGAAGCTTCTGCGTCTTTCCGCAAGAGCCTCGCCCTGTCCGACATGGAAGTTAATCTGATATTCCGTACATAAATCAACTGTTGTTTCATATTTGATACGATTTCCGTTAAGGTACTCGAAAATAACCTCTACGTTCTCGCCCTTTGAAAGCAATGGAAAATCGGAGCCTTTAAGCATTACAAGCTCTTTACCCCTTATTTTGAAGAAGTCCTTTGGAAAGAACACTGACTTTGTGGAAATAATAAGCTTACTGCTTGAGTCATAAACCAGCACTCTGCTGATTTTATCCTTATTTATCACGCTTGAAACCTCCCCACAATAAAATACTAAGCCATATTTTATTATACTAAAAAAACACAGATTTTGCAATAGTAATTTTTTATCTTATGAAATATATTAAAACATGGACATTTTTTTTGTATAAAATACAATAAAAACCCGTCTGTACAAACTGCACGAAAAATGTTATAATTAAATAAATAAACTTATCCGGAGCTACAATTATGAATAAACAATATATTTATCTCGTAATAACCCGTACAGGTACGGTTTTCTCTAAAGTAATAGGGCTTGCGACAGGCAAGCAGTATACCCACGCTTCAATTGCATCAAATGAAATGCTTACAGATATGTACAGCTTCTGCCGTGACCACAAGGAACGTCCTCTCCCTGCAAATTTCAACCATGAGGACATCTTCACAGAGGTTTTCGGCGCATGCAAAACCATCCCCAGCGAGGTTTACCGTATTCCCGTTACCGACGACCAGATTGAACGCTATCACACACTCATCAGACACTTTGTCCTTAACCGCGAAAAATATTCCTACGATTTGGGCGCACTGCTTCCTATGGCGCTTCATATTCCCTACAAAATGCGCAATAACAAGTTTGTGTGCTCTGTATGGGTCGGCTTTATGCTCGGTAAGACGGGCATTGCCAACGACCTGAAAAAACACCCGTCCCTTGTTGAGCCTGAGGATTTCCGAAGTGTAAAGGGTGCTGAACTTATTTACAAGGGTGACCTTAAGAAATACCGTGATTACATAAAACAGATGCGTGAGAAAAAGGACGGAAAAATCCCTGTCCTGCAAACTGAAACAGCCTGAATACCGGAGGTGCGGCAATTGCATAAAATGATAAGAGTCAACGAAAAGCGTCTTGCCGCAAAATACAACAGACGTATTTTTCTCGCCTCACTGCCTGCGCTGAGTGTACTTATTTCGCTGCTGATTATAGTGCTGCTTTTTGTAGTAAAATTGAAAACGCCGCTCCCTCAGCAGATGTACAGAACAATAGTATACCTGACATATGGCTCGATTGCCTACGGCTTTGCAGTATGCCTGACCGGGTCAATTCTTGAAGATGTCCTTATCCGTGCACACCGTGAACACACCTACATTCAGATTGCCGACTCGGTAATGGTTGTTTCACAGCATTGCCGCACTGTTTTCCACGACTGGAAGTGGGTGCATTATAAAAAAATGTGGGTTGTGAAGCTTTCAGAGGTCGAAAATGCGGAGTGCATCCGAAACCATATCACACTTACCGCACCTGCCCGCTTTTTCAACGAGGACGCAGAGTGGCTGGGTTACTCCAGAACAGATGAGGGAATAGCCTTCAACCGCTGGTGGTACGACTCCAACGGCGGAAAAAATGTCAACGGAATTGAAATTACCGACTTTTACACTCATGGCGAAAGAATTGTAAGGCATATTCTGCACTGCTCCGTAAAAGTTCGCGACCGTGAACAGCGGCGTGCACGCTTCCGCAGTGAAATGCTTGAAATTGCCCGGAACGTCAACTATCCGCACAAACTCAAAGACCGTTATCAGCCGCCTGAAAAACATAGAAAAAGATAACCGTACCAAAGATTTTTTCTTCGGTACGGTTTTGTTTATTCCTCAGTTTTTTTGATTTTCACCACTTCATCTTTGGTTGGAAGCGGAGTAAATTCAGGATATCCCGGCTCAGCGGAAAGTGCCTTATGAATTGCCGAAAGGGTAAGCAGTCTGAGATTTATAATAACCATATACAATGCTAACGGAATAATCCATACACAGGATATGCACAGCAGCGACAAAAAAATCAGAACACAGCAAAGTACCGCAACAATAATTATCGCAGGCTTGTTCATTGTTCCGGCAACAAACTCTGCAATGAAAATTGCACCGCACACAAAAGGCAGGGCAATCGGAAGCTGCGGGAGTCTTTCACCCATACGCATACAGAATACCAGATCAAACAGCAGATATGCTGCAAAAAAAGCAACAACCACAAGTGAAATGATTGCCGTATGCTTGAAAGTACGGTTAATGATAGAATTCAGGATATCGGCGCAGTCGCGCTTGTGTGCATCATCCAGATCAGGAATATTCTTCGGTTCAACATCCATTGTAAAGCGAAACCTTGCCATAATATCTCTCCTTATTTTCTGTGACTTACTGCCTCAGGGTCAATCATATTGCCATTGACATAATTTGTCCAGAGGTCAATTGCATTTTCAAAATTTTCTTCAATCCTGTCACTTCCGCCAAGTCCTGCCGTAAAAGGATACCTGAAGCTTACCCACAGTTCATCGGACAATTCCTCGTAAGCAATATCCTCCGCAAAGCTTGTTCCGTTAAGCATATATCCCATTTCAACAACATTTTCATCGTTCGGGAAATATTCGCTCAGGTCGGCAAAAACACCGTCCCCGGCCTGTATACCGACAACATCACATGACGGCTTGTCGCAAATAACAATAATTGTATCGCTTCCCATGAATTCAGCGGAAAGCTTCACCTGATCGCTGCCCTGATAATACATTGCTGACATTTCGTCCAGGTCAGGTGCAGCAGGCGTATAGCTTACACGGATTTTTATTTTACCGTCACCGTTGTAATCCTGAGAATACTTGGCAAGAACGTCCTCCATATCCTCAAGCATGAACTGAACCTGTGCATCGTTGGCAATAAACATTACCGAAACGTCAGGCTTTACGGTTGTGACAATATCATAAATCAGAAATGCCGCAATAAGAGCAATTACTGTAACAACAATAATATAAAGCTTGTTGTGGTAAAAGAAATTGCTGATTTTCTCCCATATTGAGTATTCCTTCTGCACGACTTCTTCCCTGGGAATGTCTGCCTCGGATATGATGCCCTGTTTAAGCTTCATAAGCTCCAGCCTTTCCTGACGGAGCCTTTCATTGTAAGCAGCCCTTGCCTGACGCTCACGTTCTGCTTTTGCCGCTTCAGCCTCACTCTCACGCTTCAGCTCCTCAGCACGTGCTTTCTCATTCACCTCACGGTAGGTCTGCAAAAAAGATTTACCCTTTTTCTTCTCATTATTTTCAGCAGGCTCAGCCTGCTCATTCTTCTCATTTTCAGCCATTGAAATAAATTCCTTTCGATAAAGTATACAACACGGACGGTTGCACCTACCAGGTGAACCGTCCCCGTTTTTACCCTTTTATATTATACCCAACAATGCAATGATTGTCAATATTTTATTTCAACACAAATCAAAAACGATAAATCACAGACAGAGAATTTGTTTGCAAAGCCAAAAAGTTACCTGTTCATTTACTATTGCATATCTGCATACTCTATCCATCCATCTGATTCCGGAAACTTGAATGCATATATTGTAAAGTTTTCAAGAACAGCACTATTATCGAGATCATACCCATCAGCATTTCTTTTCAGAAAATCCTCATACTCCTGCAATTTGTCATACTCAGGATAGCTTAAAATAACATAAACAATTCTATGATTTGCTTTATCAATCAACGCATACTCATAAACATGATCATATCCATCGCTTGCAATATATGCCGGATATTTATACATATCTTCATTATATTCAATTTTGTTTGTAATTGATGTTCCAGCGTATGTAATTTCGCATGTGATATCAGCTAACCTTCTTACTTCATTTTCAAAATTCGTTTCATTATACCTTGCTTCAAGTATATAAAATCCATCAGAATCAAAGAAGCCTGTTTTTATTTTGGATTCAAACTTTGCCGAAATCGCATTGTCAACTGATTCAGGAAAAACAAAAAATCCTGAATCCATATCTGTTCCGTATTTTTCCTGAATAGCTGCTTTATCGTAATTTTCAATTCCTTGTGTTGCCTTGAATGGAATCGCATAATCAACAATACCTACCCCAAATATCAATAATACTTCAGCAACAAAAAACAGACTGATTGCTGTTAGTGCAACTGTTGCACATTTTATTACTGTTAATAATACTTTTTTTCTGCAGATTCTTTCAAGCACACCAATCACATACAATGTGATAATCATCATAATTACCAATGACACGCAAGACGCTATCAATGCACCTTTATGAAAAAATGTTGAATTATATGATATGCATTGAAAAACAATTGCTACCGTCATTATAAAGACTCCTGCAAATCCGATAGCCTGAATACATTTCATCATTTTGCTTTTTTCATTTTCTGCATAATCAGCCATCTTGTTGGCTACATCTTTAATTTCTTCATTCATCTCGCTTTTTCTTTCTCCTTCAATAATTTCTCTGACATCAACTTCGTAGAAATCAGCAATTGCTACAAGTAATGAAATATCAGGTAAATTGTTTCCGGTTTCCCAACGGGAAACTGTTCTTCCCGATATATTCAATGTTTCTGCAAAAGCTTCCTGCGTAATGCCTTTTTCTTTTCTTAGCTTTTTTAGAAATAAACCAATTTTTTTCTGATCCATTACGGTTCCTCCTTTCATCCACAGAATACACCATGCCATCCATCAATAACACGACACAAAGCGAGAAAATGACGTATTTACCTGATAGACACACTTGTCCGGTTACCTGTAATTTCCGTAGAATTGAAATTTTCCTCTCTTTTGTACTATACAATTATCAGTATAAAAAAATAGGACTTACATCAGATAAGTCCTATTTTAAGATTATTGTTTTCAAACACTTTTTATTCAAGCGACTTCATTGTAGGAAACAGCAACACATCACGGATAGCTGGTGAATTTGTCAGCAGCATAACAAGTCTGTCGATGCCGTATCCGATACCACCCGTTGGAGGCATACCGATTTCAAGTGCACGGAGGAAGTCCTCGTCGATTCTGTTAGCTTCCTCGTCGCCCTTCTTGAGAAGCTCTTCCTGAGCAATGAAACGCTCTCTCTGGTCGATTGGGTCGTTAAGTTCGGAGTAAGCGTTACACATTTCCCAACCGTTGATGAACAGCTCAAAACGTTCAACATAGTCAGGATTTTCAGGCTTTCTCTTTGTAAGCGGAGAAATCTCAACAGGGTGATCCATAATGAATGTTGGCTGGATAAGGTGCTTCTCAACGAATTCCTCAAAGAACAGGTTGAGAATGTCGCCACGCTCGTGTCTGTCCTCGAATTCGATGTGGTGTTCCTTAGCAAGCTTCTTAGCTTCAGCTGTGTCCTTGACCTCAGCAAAGTCAACACCCGAATACTTCTTTACAGCTTCAATCATTGTAAGACGCTCAAAAGGCTTGCCCAGATCAATCATATGCTCGCCGTAAGGAATTGTGGTTGTACCACAGACCTCTGTAGCAAGGTGACGGAACATGTTCTCGGTAAGATCCATCATACCGAAGTAATCAGTGTAAGCCTGATAAAGCTCCATGAGTGTGAATTCAGGGTTGTGACGTGTGTCAACACCTTCGTTTCTGAATACACGGCCGATTTCGTAAACTCTTTCAAGACCGCCTACGATAAGACGCTTCAGGTAGAGTTCGAGGGAAATACGGAGTCTTACATCCTCATTGAGAGCGTTGTAGTGTGTTTCGAAAGGTCTTGCGGAAGCACCTCCTGCATTTGCAACAAGCATAGGTGTTTCAACCTCGATGAAGTTCTGCTCGTCGAGGAAACGTCTGATTGTTGAAATAATCTTGGAACGCTTTCTGAATGTGTCAGCAACGTCAGGGTTAACAATAAGGTCAACATATCTCTGACGGTAACGCATATCCTGATCCTTAAGGCCGTGCCACTTTTCAGGGAGTGGGAGAAGTGACTTGGAAAGGAGAGTGATTTTCTGCGCATGAACAGAAATTTCGCCCTTTCTTGTACGGAAAACAAAGCCCTCAACACCAACGATATCGCCGATGTCCCACTTCTTGAACTCAGCAAACTCGTCAGCACCGATATCGTTCATTCTTACATAGACCTGCATACGGTCGCTACCGTCACGAACGTCGATAAAGTTTGCCTTACCCATATCTCTCCAGGACATAACACGTCCTGCAATTTTAACATTGATTTTTGCAGCTTCAAGAAGCTCCTTGAGCTTTTCGTCGTCGCCGTTAGCTTCAGCAATAGCCTTAGCCTCGGATTCTTCGTAAGCCTTACGGAGTTCAGCGTTGCAGATAGTAACGTCAAACTTTGTAATTTCAAACGGATTCTTGCCGTTTTCCTTCATTTCGTCAAGCTTTTCAATACGGATTTTCTTCAGGATATGAACATCCTGTTCAGTCTGTTCCTCCTCGGAAACAGCAGTGTTCTGGATTTCTTCGGACATCTCTTTAACAATCCTTTCGATTTATGTGTTGTATTTATATTCTGATTTCAAGAATTTCCATCTTGATGATACCGATAGGTGCTTCAACCTCAACAACATCGCCGACTTTCTTCTTAATTACAGCAATACCGATTGGTGAGTCTTCGGAAATTTTATCATTTTCAGGGTCAGCTTCTGTAGAACCTACAATCTGAAGCTCCATTACCTCATCAAGCTCAAGATCCTTAAGCTTGACAAATGAACCAACACCTACCTCGTCGTTGGAAAGCTCGGACTCATCAACAACAACAGCGTTAGCGATAGTAAGCTCCATTTCCTGAATTTTTGCTTCAAGAATACCCTGCTCATTCTTAGCTTCGTCGTATTCAGCATTTTCGGAAAGGTCACCGAAAGCTCTTGCTTCCTTAAGCTTCTGAGCAACCTCAGCACGTCTTACGGTAATAAGATAATCAAGCTCAGCCTCCAGTTTTTTCAGACCTTCAGCAGACATTCTAACCTTTTTTGCAGCCATTTTAATCCAATCCTTTCGTTCATTCTAAAATCTTATTATATAGTATATTTTATCCATTGTCAATAGCGAAAATGCCGTACCGCACGGATTTTCTCGCTGTTCAAGGAATTATTCCTCCTCAGCCTCAGCGGTTTCCTCCTGCGTTTCTGATTCAGCTTCGCCGCTTTCAACCGCTTCAATCTGCTCCAGAACATCATAAACTGCAGTTTCGAGCCTTGAAGTCGGACGTTCTATTCTTGCCATGACATCCTCACTCAGGTAAATGATTTTCCCGTTCTTCACCGCAGAAAGCTCTGCTGTTTCCTCGGAAAGCTCATACTTGCTTATGTAATCGGGCAGAATAACCCAGTCAGGGTCAAGCTCCAGAAGTTGCTCTGTTGTAAGGGAAAGCTCATCATTCTCACCTGCAAGGTTTGCGCCGAATGCCGAAAAGAAATTGCCTGCAAAAGTTGTATCAGATGCAACAGCAAGGTCAGGTGACATAATATACACAAAGCTTTCCAAAGCATTCTCCGCCTCACTGAAAGCTGTTTTCACAGGTCCAAGAGCCTGTTCCGCAGCATTTTCACAATCAATACCGCCGCTGAAAACTGCCGCAATATCAGTGTAACACGTATAGAGTTCCTCCACCGACTCAGGCGGAGCGATAATCCACACTCTTATTCCAGCCGCTTCGATTTTGGTAATATCCTTTTTTGCAATAGGACTCATTGAAATCAGTAATTCAGGTGCTGATTTGATTATTGCATCAATGTCAGGATTTGCGGCAGAGCCAAGTTCATTCTTGCTTTTTATATTTTCAGGATAATCGCAGTAACTGCTCCTGCCGGTAATCTTTTCTCCGTAACCAAGCTCGCAAATAATTTCCGTAACCGCAGGAGAAAGGACACCTACAGTTTCGGGCGCCTGCTCAAAGGTAAGCGACCCTACCTTCACAGGATACGGAAGCTCCACAGGTTCGGTTGTTTCAGTAATCTGCACAGGAGTTTCCTCGGTAACCTCAGTGCATCCGCAAAGCAAAACAACGGAAATTGCTGCCGCAAAAAAGCATTTCAAAAATCTATACAAAACGAAATCCTCCGTTAACAATCTGCCTTTTATTATAACACATTTCAAAAAAAATTACAATAGAAACAGAAAATAAAAAAGGCTGACGGAGGATTTCCCCCGACAGCCATGTATTATCAAATCAATCAAGCCTTAGCAGCGTTGAGCTTCTTAGCAAGCTGGGACTTCTTTCTTGCAGCAGCGTTCTTGTGAATGAGGTTCTTAGCAGCAGCCTGGTCAACCTTCTTCATAGCAAGACGGATAGCTTCTTCGGAATTGTCAGCCTTGTTAGCGCAAGCGAGGTCAGCGTTCTTGAGAACAGTCTTGAGGTTGGACTTTCTAGCTTTGTTCTGCATTGTCTTGGTAGCAATAACCTTTACTCTCTTCTTAGCGGATTTAATATTTGGCATAGTGTTTCTCTCCTTAAATAATTTGATTTTTTACGGTCATAATAACTTTAGGTAAGCTTTGCACACCACGGAGCAAGCCCCTTATTCAAACGGCATAACCATCGCAGAACGTGACACGGAATGTTCCGCAGAGGTGTAATGACCCACCTTGTAGTTATCAGGCACCGTTAAGGATTTGACAGCACGACTGCCTTAACCGCACACAGTTACCTGCAAAAGCCTAAATATAATATTAACATTTTTCGTATTTTTTTTCAATAGGCAACATCAAAAAACAGCGAAAAATTTTATTGTATTTTTTGGGCAGTTTGCCGAAAAATTCTGAAAGGATTGTAGAACCATGTCGATAAGAACTGACCTTGCCGTAGAAATGATTGACGAAAATGCTGGAAGTCTGCCCAAGGGCATACGCCGCAAGCTGAGAAAAAGCTCAGCCTGTTCCATAACGGAAATTATCGTAGCAGATGCAATTGCTGGTCTGCGCATCGGAAAACCCAAGGGACGATACATCACCATTGAAACTGACAGACTTTCCGCAAGTCCCGAAGATTTTGACGAGCAGGTTGACAACATCGCCACCGAGATTGTCAATCTTAAAGGTGCAGACCGAAAAACTGCCCTCGTTGTCGGACTCGGCAACTCTGACATAACTCCAGACGCACTCGGTCCGCTTGTTATTTCGCAGGTTATTGCAACCCGTCATCTTCACGATGCATTACCTCCGGGGCACGACCTTCTCAGCCTTAATCCCGTTTCGGCTATTGCTCCAGGGGTTCTTGGACAGACAGGAATTGAGGTCGCGGAAATCGTCCGCACGCTTTGCTCCGAAATCAAACCTGACTGTATAATCGTAATCGACGCCCTCGCCTGCTCAGACGTGTCACGGCTTGGCACTACAATTCAGCTTTCCGACACAGGAATTTCACCTGGCTCAGGGGTACAGAACCGCAGAAAAGAGCTGTCGGAAGCAACCCTCGGCGTACCCGTAATCGCAATCGGCGTGCCTACAGTTGTTGATATGCACACAATCGTGGAAAACATCACAGGCAACCCACCTGACAAGCACCTGCCGAATATGATGGTTACTCCCCGCGACGTGGATAAGCTCATCGAACGCTCAGCACGGCTTATCGCCTATTCAATCAACAAAGCTGTTCAGCCTGAGCTTTCAATTGAGGATATTACTGCGCTGTCATAGAGTCAATCGGTATTTCAAAGCTTTCCACGGGCTCATAATGACTTGACCAGCCACGGTCGCTTTCAAAGCCGAAACTGTCATATGCGTCACCTTCAGAAATATATTCTGTAAGAGTAAAGCTGCAAAGATTATCCTCGTCGAAAGCATATGCAATCGGAGAGCCTTCCCGCCATTCTTCCTCATCGCTGTATCGGTATGAGCCTGAAAAGTATGTCAGTACCTCATTGTATCCGCTGTCAGTAAATTGATATTTCCTATCACCGTTTGCAGAAAGATAGAAGTTATCGGGCAGAACGAGATAGCCGTAATCCGTCATATTTTTTGCTGTAACATCAATTATCATCATTGTTGATCCGTATTCATTTTCTTCATAGCGCACCGCAAAACGATACGATATGGTATCCGTGTTGTAAACCGTTGTCCCGTCCGTTTCCTCAAGCGGCTCACGGACAACGGTTGTTCTGTATGCATCACTTTCAATAAATACGGCTTTTTCGGCAGCCAACTTGCTGAACACTTCATCTTCGTATTCGAAATCAGGGAAATCGGGACTCAGGGTTTCAACAAGTTCATTCACATATCCGAATCCCACAATTCTGCTCATTTCCTCCGCTGAAATTATATATTCCGAAACCACCTCTGTTTGTGCACCGCTTACAATGAATGTTGGTTCTGCAGCATTTGCAAAGCTGCCATAAGATCTGTAACCAGGACTGATCCTTCCGCGTGAAAGATTCAGACACATTCTGTCAGAAGTGAACCAGTTGGTTGAATCAGTAAGATTTTTCACCGTGAAATTAATAAACATCACATAATCATTTTCATCAATATACGGGTCTTTTTCGTAAGCAGGATAATAACTGACAGGTCTTATCCCGTCTATTTCAGCCATTATCGAAATGTTATCGTCTGTGTATACTGTCTGACCGTTATCTGCCTCAAGCGGAGGAATTAACGGTGTTTTTTCTTCTTCAACAGCCGCCTCTGTGACAGCTTTTTCCTCAACAGTTGCCGCCTCAGCAGCTTCTGTTGCAACTGCATATGTCAATTCCTGAACAACAGCTGTGTCCTCAATAATTTCCCTTTCGGGCGCAGTGATCATATTAGCCACTATTACAATCAACAGCAGGCTCAGCACCGAAGCAGCAACGATTATCCCAAGGGATTTTTTCGTAATCCCGATTGTACGGATTTCCATTGCCTCTGTATAGATATTTTCCATCTCAGCACGCTTGTCCTCTTTTACCTTTTCTGCTTCATCAAGCTGCTTCAGCTTTTCCTCTGCGGCAATGAGTCTGTTACGTTTGTAGATTTCCTCCTTATTCACGACAAAGGAAATTTCCTGCGTTTCAGCCTCTGCAAAGGGTGAAATTTCCTCCTCATACTCGGGAAGTTCCATCATCAGCACGTCATTATCTTTCTTTTCGTCCATTTCAATCACCTATAAAAAAGCCGTACTCCTATCGGGGTACGGCTAAAAATTTATTTCAGAAAATCACTTCCTTCTTGAAGGACTTCTGCGCTTGTTATCAAGCACCTTCTTCAGGTCACCCATACGCTCATCGGAGCTCTGCTTGAACTTGTTGAGCATATCCTCAAAGGCAGCCTCTGGAGTAAGCGGAGCTTTTTCCTGCTGTGGCTTGGCATTTTCCTTATCAAAGCGTCTGCCGACATTGCCGCCGTTACCGCCGTTATTGTTACGCTTGAAATCCTTGCGCGGGGGTGGATTATCAACAGCTTTCTTTATAGACAGAGAAATTTTTCCGTCCTCGCCCACTGTCAGCACCTTTACCTTTACGGTCTGACCCTCTGTGAGATGGTCCTTGATTTCGTTGACGAATGTATTCGCAACCTCACTGATATGTACCATTCCTGTTGTTCCCGGTTCAAGCTCAACAAAAGCACCGAACTTTGTAATTCCGGTAACCTTACCCTCGTAAATTTTTCCTACATCCAACTGCATAAAAAACTTTTTAATCCTCTCGTTTGATAATTTATCTGACCCCTAAGGGACAAAGCCTTAATTTCCCGTAGTATCGTAGAAGCGTCTTTCGTTAGGGTAGGCATAATCCAGAACCTCAACGGCATAACGTTCCATAAACGCACGCTCATCATTCTCCGAAAGCATACTCTGATACTCGTCGTTAGCGTCCTCCAGCAGTTCTGCCTCTTCCACAAGAGCCTGAAGCTCATGCTTCTTATCGGCGATTTCAGCCTGAGTAGCAATAATCTCCACTATACAGGCAAAGACAAATACAGCACCTGTAACAGTGATGATAAATTTCATAAACGGGTTGCTCTGCTTCTTTTTCCTGAGAGTGTAACCGCTGTTATTATTATTTTTGGATTTCTGAACGTTTGCCTCGTTCAATGCGGTCACCCTCCTTTTCCTTGCTGATAGTAGACGAACCCAATTTAGCTTTCTTATTATACACCAAACGCACAGCACTTTTCAAGAGATTTTTTTCACTTATCATGCTGTTCACATCATTTTCATGACTTCCCACAAAAACAGGGTCAGCTTTTTGACAGTTTTTTCTTAATAAATTTACAATGGGTTCAATTATAATAGAATATACTTTTCGTAAAGTCCCGTAAATTGCCGAAAAAACACGTCTGAGAATTCCTGTCACAAAATTGCCTATAGTAAGAATATACAATGCAAAGCCTATAAGCGACCCGAAAAAGATAAAAAATCTGACCTGTCCCCTTGCTGCAAGAGTTGCATAACTGAAAATAGCAAACCCGTAAATCAGCCAGAAAATAATATCCTGCACCAGCACTGCTCCGCTTTTTGCCGCAAGCGGAAATACTATTCTCAGCACCCGGAAAAAGTCATACACCACACCCATAGCTGCTCCAAGCAGTACGGACATAAGAAACAGGCTCACCTGATGCGAAACTGAGAAAAAAGTTTCTATCTGCAAAAGCTCACCTCATCGGAAAATCTTACCCAGAAAAGATAACGGAGAATGTCGGTCGGGGTCACCGTAAACAATGCTCCTTATCTCTCCCTCAATATTCATCTCGCCGCTGTCAACCGAAAGGTCATTGACGTGCAGGTCAGTTCCGCAGACCGTCAGTTCGCCCATTGAGGTATACAGCAGTACGGTATTCTCATCAAATCTGTCAACGTCCGTAACTCCCGAAACCGACAACTTGCTGCGGCTTTCGAGAATTATATTGTGTACAGGCATTTTCTTGTTTACTTCATTCATAATCAGCACTCCTTTTTGATTATTGTATGCTGTATGAAGCAAAGTCAGAACAAATTACAGAAAAAATGTCCAGAGAAAAATCAAAACCGCTTCTGCCCAACGGCAGAAACGGTTTGCATCAATCCTTGAAATCATTATTGTAACGCTGTAAAAACTGCTTTGTACGTTCATTCTGCGTGTCACCGAACACCTGGTCGGGAGTTCCCTCCTCAACGATTACACCGCCGTCCATAAAGATAACATGGTCGGCAACGTCCCTTGCAAAAGCCATCTCGTGAGTAACGATAACCATTGTCATCTTTTCCTTTGCAAGCTCCTTGATAACCTTGAGAATTTCACCCGTCAGCTCAGGGTCAAGTGCCGAGGTCGGCTCATCAAAGAACAATACCTCAGGACTCAATGCAAGTGCACGTGCAATGGAAACACGCTGCTGCTGACCACCCGAAAGCTCGCAGGGATAGGAATTCGCCTTAGCCGCAAGACCCATCTTTTCAAGGAGAACCTTTGCGGTTTCCTCAGCTTCCTGCTTACTCTTTTTCAGCACACACATCGGTGCTTCCGTAATGTTTTTCAGCACGCTCATATGCGGAAACAGATTGAAGTTCTGGAAAACAAGTCCGATTTTCAGACGTATTTCACGGAGGATATCAGCAGATGAATAAATCGGCTTACCGTTCTTGTATCCCTCAATCAGGTCAAGACCGCACACCTTGACAGTTCCTCCGCTTGCTTTTTCAAGCTGATTTATACACCGCAGAAGCGTGGACTTTCCGCTTCCCGACGGTCCGATAATTGCCACAACCTCGCCCTTTTCCACATCGAAGGAAATATCCTTCAGAACCTCAAGCTTATCAAAGCTTTTGGAAAGGCTGCGCACTTCAAGTATTGCCATATATGTACTCCTTAATATGTACTAAACATTTTATTTGTAATAATCCAGCTTCTTTTCAACTGCCGCAAATACAGTTGTGAGAATTGCGTTCATTATGAAGTAGAACACGCCTGCAATGAAAAGCGGAGTAAGATTACTGTAGGAAACCATCTGCTCCTTTGCCTTACGGAAGATTTCAGCGTAGGCAATAACCGATGCAAGAGAGGTATCCTTTACAAGTGTGATAACCTCGTTTGAACTTGCGGGAACAATTCTCTTGATAACCTGCGGAAGTACCACACGGAAAAACGTCTGACTCTTTGTCATACCGAGAGCTGCCGCCGCCTCGTACTGTCCCTTAGGAATTGACTCGATACCGCCTCTGAAAATTTCAGCAAAGTAAGCCGCATAATTGAGTGCAAACGCAACAATCAGCGCATTGAACTGATAGCTGTCACTCTTGATATCCACGCCTGCGAAAAGATTTTGCAGAAAAGCCGAGTCTGAAACCTTCATCATCGGAATTGCGTAGTAAATCGTGATAATCTGAAGCATAAGAGGCGTACCTCTCATAATCAGTATGTACACGTTGATAAGCCAGGAAACAGGCTTGAATTTACACATTTTGAGCAGTGCAACAACCATACCAAGCGGGATGGAAAACAGAAGTGTAAACCCGAAAACCTTTAGCGTAGGCACAAGATATTTCAGAATAACCCCCGTACACTGGAGAATTTCTTCCCAAGTCAAAAAATCACCTCATATCGGAATTGCCGCCATGACATTGCATTAAGGCATAACTTTATTGCATTATTACAATTAATTATACATCATTTTCCCCATCTTGGCAATACCCGACGGAAAATTTAAACTTCAGACAAAATAAACTTGCAAAATATGATGATATATGATACAATTATATTATTATACTTTTGGAGGTTTATTATGGATATTTGTTTTCATATTCCCGATTTTGTCAATCACCTGAGGCTTAATCTTCTTTTGGTTAATTCCATTGCTGATTGTCCAGAATATTTTTATGATGGTATAAAAATCGCTTCGGTATTTGGTAATTTCCCTGGAATGGTATGGAATGGAGGACGTTTTTTCGGTGGTGCAGAAGATAGTAAGGGAGCTCAAAATGTTATTAAAATTTTTAACGAAAGAAATATTCCTTTACGTTTTACATTTACCAATCCACTGCTTGAAGAAAAACACTTAAGCGATTTATACTGCAATCAAATACTTAGACTTGCAGATAAAAATATCAATGAAGTAATTGTAATGTCGCCGATCATGGAAAAATATATACGTGAAAATTATCCTGATTATCCAATCACATCATCTACCTGCAAACAGATAAGAGGAATAGAAGGCGTCAAGGAAGAACTGAAAAAAGACTACAAGTATGTAGTTCTTGACTATAATTTAAACAATAAATTTGAATTACTCGAACAGATACCCACGGAAGATCGCACTCGATGTGAAATACTTGTCAATGCATGTTGCGTACCAAATTGTAAACGTAGGGGGGAACATTATAGGCATATTGGTCAAGAACAGATTAATGAATGGGAATATAAAAAGAATTATTTTAACACTAAACCATATATAAACACTCCATTTCCATGTGAAACAGGAAATACCCTTTATGATACAACAGAGTTTTCTACACATGTTTCTCCACAAGCTATCTTCGAAAAATACCTTCCTATGGGATTTAACAGTTTCAAAATTGAAGGAAGAACAACTTGTGATATTGATCTGCTTGAAACCTATATTTATTACATGGTAAAACCAGAATACAAGGATAAAGCCCGCTTACAAATGCTACGTGTCCTTACTTCAAAGCATAAATTCTTCCCACTCTGATTTTAAACCCAAACCGGTCAGGCTTCTCTCCCGACCGGTTTTATCTTAATTGAACAATGACCTATCGGAGGATCACTATGGATATCAACTTTCACATTCCCGATTTTACATACCACATGCATCTTAACTCACTGCTTATCAACACAATCCGCAAGAATCCCGAATATTTCCATGACGGACTGAAAATCGCATCCGTTTTCGGAAATTTCTACGGCAACGTATGGAACGGTGGACGCTATCTTGGCGGAATTACTGACCCTCAGATGCTTCCTGCTGTCACAAAGGCACTTAATGACAAGGGCATAGCCATGCGCTTTACATTTACCAATCCTCTTGTTACCGAGGAACACCTTGACGATGCTTTCAGCAATGCTATTCTCCGTGTTGCACACAATGGTCTTAATGAAGTAATCGTTGTTTCGCCGATACTTGAAAAGTATATCCGTGAGAAATATCCACGCTACAAAATTACTTCCTCTACCTGCAAGGAAATCCGTGATATTGAGGGTGTAAAGGCTGAACTGAAAAAGGATTATAAGTACGTCGTACTCGACTACAACTTCAATAACCAGTTTGATGTGCTTGAACAGATTGACGAGGCTGACCGCTCACGCTGTGAAATTCTCGTAAATGCCTGCTGTACACCGAATTGTCCACGCCGAGGTGAGCACTACCGCACAATCGGTCAGGACCAGATTGACGAGTGGACATTCAAGAAAACAGGCAAGGACCCGCGTACATACGCTTCCAAGGATTTCAAGTGTCCGTCAATGCTTCTTTGCCTGTACGAAACAACAGGCTTCTCCACACATATTTCCCCGCAGGCTATCTTTGAAAAGTATCTGCCTATGGGATACAACAACTTCAAGATTGAGGGACGTACAATGCCTGATATGAACCTGCTTGAAACCTATGTCTACTATATGGTCAAGCCTGAGTATCAGAATGAAGTCCGTCTGAAAATGGCACTTGCCCTTACCAAGCGTCACAAGTATTTTATCTAAAACAAACGGCGTACCGTTAATTCGGTACGCCGTAATTTTATTATCTTATTTCATAAGGGCAGCAATAGACTGTTCAATCTTAGCCATCTTTTCCTGTGCCTTTGCAAGCTTAGCCTTTTCAGCTTCAACCTGCTGAGCGGGTGCCTTTGCAACGAAGCCTGCGTTGTTAAGCTTGTTGGAGGAGAAGTCGATATCCTTCTGAACAGCAGCCTTTTCCTTGTTAAGACGTGCAAGCTCCTTTTCCTTGTCAACAAGTTCGTCCATAGGAATAAAAATTCTTGCGCAGTCTGTAACAACTGTTACAGCGTCAGGCATATCAACCTTGTCTGCAATAACAATTTCAGCAGCGGAAGCAAGACGCTCGAAGAAGAGTCTGCCCTGCTCGAAGATTTCAGCTTCAGCAGTTTCAATGTGGAGAGCAGCCTTCTTGGAAGGTGGTACGTTCATCTCTGCACGGCGGTTTCTGATGCCGCGGATAGCAGCGATAATCTTTTCAAACTGTGCTTCCTCAACAGCAAAGTCAAGCTTTTCGTCGTAAGTCGGGAATGCGGAGAGGATACAAGGTACGTCACTGTCAGAAACAGCAGACCAGATTTCCTCTGTGATGTAAGGCATGAATGGGTGGAGAAGCTTGAGCATGCCCTGCATTACCCAAACGAGAACAGCCTGTGCAGTTTCAGCAGTTTCGCCGCCTGCTGCAATTCTTGGCTTTGTAAGCTCAATGTACCAGTCGCAGTAAACGTCCCAGATGAAGTCATAAAGCTTTGCAACAGCAACACCCAGCTCGAATGCTTCGAGATTTTCATTTACTTCCTTGGCAAGACGGTTGAACTTGCTGATAATCCACTTGTCCTCAACGTTGAGGTTAGCAGGAATACCATTAAGCTTAAAGTCCTCAGGGAGGTTCATCATAATGAAACGGGAAGCGTTCCAGAGCTTGTTGGCAAAGTTTCTTGAAGCCTTAACCTTATCCTCGATGTAACGCATATCGTTACCCGGAGCGTTACCTGTAGCAAGCATAAAGCGGAGTGCGTCAGCACCGTACTTTTCGATTTCTTCAAGCGGGTCAACGCCGTTGCCCAGGGACTTGGACATCTTTCTGCCCTGTGCGTCACGAACAAGACCGTGAATGAGAACTGTATCAAATGGAACTTCACCCATGTGTTCAAGACCGCTGAACATCATTCTGATTACCCAGAAGAAGATGATATCGTAGCCTGTTACGAGTGTGTTTGTAGGGTAGAAGTACTTGAGGTCCTCAGTATTCTCAGGCCAGCCAAGTGTGGAGAATGGCCAGAGAGCAGAGCTGAACCATGTATCGAGAGTATCCTCGTCCTGACGCATTGGCTTGCCGCACTTAGGACAAACTGCGCCGTTTTCCTTTGTTACAACCATTTCACCGCACTCATCACAGTAGAATGCAGGAATCTGGTGACCCCACCAAACCTGACGGGAAATACACCAGTCCTTGATGTTTTCGAGCCAGTGGTAGTAAATCTTGTCAAAACGTTCAGGAACGAACTTTGTCTTACCTGTCTTTACAGCGTCGATAGCTGGACCTGCAAGAGGTTCCATCTTAACGAACCACTGTGTGGAAACCTTAGGTTCAACAGTTGTTCCGCAGCGGTAGCAGGTACCAACGTTGTGAGCGTGGTCCTCAACCTTGATGAGTGCGCCCTCAGCTTCAAGGTCAGCAACGATTGCCTTTCTTGCGTCGTATCTGTCCATACCAGCGTACTTAGGATAATCAGCAACAATCTTCGCATCGTCTGTCATAACATTGATAACAGGGAGATTGTGACGGAGACCAACTTCAAAGTCGTTAGGGTCGTGAGCAGGAGTAATCTTTACTACGCCTGTACCGAAGTCCATTTCAACATAAGTGTCAGCAACGATAGGAATTTCACGGTGTACAAGCGGAAGGATAACAGTCTTGCCAATCATATCCTTGTATCGCTCATCATCAGGGTGAACAGCAACAGCTGTATCGCCGAGAAGTGTTTCAGGACGTGTTGTAGCAAGTTCAATGTAGCCGCTGCCGTCGGAAAGAGGGTAGCGGAGGTGCCAGAAGTGACCTGCCTGATCCTCGTAGTTAACCTCAGCGTCGGAAATTGATGTCTTACAGTGTGGACACCAGTTGATAATTCTTTCACCGCGGTAGATAAGTCCCTTGTTGTAAAGATTTACGAAAACCTCACGTACAGCCTTGTTACAGCCCTCGTCCATTGTGAAGCGTTCTCTTGACCAGTCACAGGAGCAGCCAAGCTTCTTGAGCTGTTCAACGATTCTGCCGCCGAACTTTTCCTTCCATGCCCAGGCACGTTCCATGAATGCTTCACGGCCGATGCCTTCCTTGGTAAGACCTTCTTCAGCCATTGCTGCAACAATCTTTGCTTCAGTAGCAATAGCAGCGTGGTCAGTACCGGGGAGCCAAAGTGCAGCGTAGCCGCTCATTCTCTTCCAACGAACAAGAATATCCTGGAGAGTTTCATCGAGAGCGTGTCCCATATGGAGCTGACCTGTGATGTTTGGCGGTGGGATAACGATAGTGTAAGGCTTCTTGTCAGGGTCACGATGAGCCTTGAAGCAGTCGTTGTCCATCCAGAATTTATATATTTTATCCTCTACTTCCTTTGGGTCATAGAGCTTTGAAAGCTCCTTCTTCATTTCAAAACCAATCCTTTCATTTGAAAATAAATATACACATTAATGATAACATATTTTTCTGGAATAATCAACAATTTTGGTAAAAAAATAATTACTGTGCCAATTCTTGACAATATATACCGACAATGCTATAATTTTAACATATTGTACATATTTGAAACGAAAAATTCTGCTGTTCCGAATTGTTTTAATTATATATGACATTGAAAGGTTGTGCTGTAATGAACAAAAACATAGCAATATTTATCACGGTTATATTTACTGTAATTATGCTGTTTCCTGCAGTGTACGTTTCGGCAAAGGAAGCTGAACTGAACGTTTCGTTCAACTCAGCAGAAAACAGTATTACCCTTGAATGGGAAGCGACAGGAGAGAAAATACTGCAAAGTACGGTTTACAAGTACAATTCCACAAAGAAGAAGTATACAAAGCTTGCTTCAACCTCAAAGAAAAGCTATACCGAAAAGAAGCTTGACACAGGCGAAAGGATGCAGTATAAAATTACCGCAAAGCTCAGAGGCGGAAAAACCGTTTCCAAAATTATAACAGCAAATACCCTGCTTGAAGATATCCCTATGCACGACGAAGATTATCAAGGAAGCACAAAGGCGTTTGTATACAGCCGTTATGACACAAATACGAATTACCTGATTTACCGAAACTGTAACGGTGAAGAAGTTATTTACAAATCAAGCAAGGATTTTGATTATGAAATATCCATTTCCGAGGACGGCGCTGTTGTTTATTATGTTGTAAACGGAACAGTTTACCGCTACTCATATGCAGAGGGCAAAAGCAGAAAAATCATCACACTGAAAAGCAATACCGAGCCTGTTCTCAGTGATAAATATCAGATTATTTCATCCCCTGACGGTGAATACTGTCTTGTCAGAAACTATTATTACCGTGGAGATACTGATTGCTATAAAATTTATTTTACAATCTGTCACGACGGTAAAACCGTTACATCGGAATACACAAGTTATCATCCTGTCAGTGCTAAAGGTGTCTCAAACGACGGAAGAGTTTTTTACATCGACGACCCTGAGGATAAATTTGAACTGCACTTATTCAGCTTTGATACGGGAAAGGATGAAGTGTTTGCCGAAATAGACTTAGAGGGATACCCTTACAAAACTGATGTATTCTTTGATAAAAACAGCTACATTATTGAAGATTTAGATCTTATTTACGGAAAAATCGGGTCTGCATACCAAAATGCAGTCAGCGATTTATACCGTGTTATTAAATATGACGGAAAAAGTGCAATAGTCACAACGGATGACGACACCGTTTACCGTTTGAATTTGGAAAACGGCGACTCACTGGAACTTGTGAACGGTTTTTCATACTTTGCTTGCACCGAGGATATGGACACGGTTGTTCTCTGTGATTACCAAAGTAAAAAGCTTGTGCGGCTTTCAGGCTGGAATGAAAAGGAAAACTGCTACAAAAACAGACAGGAAATTTCTGTGCCCGAGCTTACCCACTGTCACACTATTGGCAGCTATTCCCCCGATTTGAATATCGTATGTATAAAAAACGAGTCAATTGAAGGCTCATGCCGTATCGCATATTTTGACAGCGGAATTTTGCAGGAAACAAAGTGCAGTTATTACCCCATTATTGACCGTTTTGGAAACGTACTGCTCCGTAACGATGGAGATAATTGGTATTTGTTAAAGCCTGACGGAAGTGAAACGTACATTTTCAATGACGGAAACACTTACTACAATATGTGTAATAAACGCATAGGCGGCTTTGTTATTCTTGGTCGTGAGGAAATAGTAAGTGAGGGTTACGACGTGGACTACGGTTATTACGTTGAATACTACATTGACGAAAACGGAAAGCCCGTTTACCTCTGGAACGACAGAGAAGATTTTGAAATTACCTACGCTCGTGATCCTGAAGAAGAATAGTATTGCATTGAAAAAGGGTATCGGAAAAATCCGATACCCTTGATTTTATAGCTTCACCTTCATAAACCCGTGCTCGCTGCAGTAGAAATACAGCACACCGCCGCCAATTCGGGGAAGCCTTATTGCCGCTTCCTGCTCGGGATAAAGCTTCACAAGATGCACCCTGTCACAGCCTGCATATGCCGCAAAGGTGATATAGTGCGCCTTACTCATTTCGTGAGAAAACGTCACGTAAAACTCGCCGTCAATGTCCTCAATTTTCGGTGTGTGTGCCTCATCGGGTGCAACAGACTCAAGTGGTGCAAGCTTTCTTCCGCAGCAGGAAATTTCCCCGTTTGCCGCCGCTGTAAAAATATTTCCGCATTCGGTGCAGATGTAGAATTTAACTCTTTTCATATTTCCTCCGATTGTGTTGTTGCTTGTGATTTCGCCGTCAAGAAGCGTTTCAACGGGTACGCCGAACAATTCCGCAATATCATTCAGCACGGAAATGTCGGGACAGCCCAGTCCCCTTTCCCACTTTGAAACAGCCTTATCGCTGACAAGAAGCCTTTCAGCAACCTGTGCCTGTGTAAATCCCTTTTCGGTACGAAGTTTTCGAAGCAATGCTCCTGTTTTTTCGGAATTCATAGTCATCTTCCTTTCTGTCACAATTATAACAGATTACCGAAGATAAGGCAATAAACCAACCGTAGAGTATTTTTCAATCAGCCGCCGAGAAGCTGTTCAAGACAATTTTCATACTGAATATCCTGTTCAGCAGTACGCTTCGGCATGCCTTTCATTCTTCCGCCGCTTCTGCGGATTTTCTTGTTTATAGCACGGAATTCCAGCAGTCCCGAAATGTTTTCTGCCGTGTACTGCTTGCCGTCCTGATTGATAACGATTGCCGACTTGCCAAGGCACATTGCCGCAAGACCGTAGTCCTGCGTAACTGCGATATCGTCCCTCTGCACCATGTTGACAAGCTTGAAATCAACGCTGTCAGCGCCCTTTTCCACAACAATCGTCTGCACGCCCTCACGCTCAATCCTGTGGGACGTGTCGCAGAGAATTACACACTCGACACCGTACTTCTCAGCAAGCCTTACCGTGATATCCACCACGGGACAGCCGTCTGCATCTATATAGATTTTCACAATGTCACCCTTTCGATATATATAAATAGTGCGGAAAAATTAATTTCCGCACTGTCATCAATTCGCTTTGAATGGTTCAACCATATAATAAATTTTCTTGTCAACGACCGCATCAATCAGCGTACCCTCCGCAAGATATTCCTCGGAAATTATCTTTCCATCTATACGGATAGTATTAATGATACTTGTTTTGTCATATGGTATAACAAATTTACCCCTGACAGAGGTTTCCGGAAGATTTCGTGCAATGCAGTCAAGCAGGTCGTCAAAGCCTTTTTTCTGCTTTGCGGAAATTTTTACGGTACGTTCATCACACTTGATGTTCTCCGCCTCAGGCAGAAGGTCGCACTTGTTCAGCACGTCAATTCTCGGAATGCCGTCACAGCCTAAGTCCTTCAGCACCTCGGCCGTAACCTCCGCCTGCTCGTAGCCGTCATCAGCGCTGATGTCAACAAGGTTAATGATAATGTCAGCGGAAGCCGCTTCTTCAAGGGTGCTCTTGAACGCTTCTACAAGATTATGCGGCAAACGGCGGATAAGTCCTACCGTGTCGATAAGAAGCACGCTTCTTCCGTCGGGAAGTTCTATCGAACGGGAAGTAATGTCCAGTGTAGCAAAGAGCTTGTTTTCGGCAAGTACACCAGCGTCAGTAAGTGCGTTAAGCAAAGTTGACTTGCCGACATTCGTGTAACCAACAATAGCCGCCGAAAGCACGTTGTCTTTTTTACGGCGTGCACGGTGAAGCTCACGTCTGCGTTCAAGTTCTTTCAGTTCAGCTTCAAGGGACTCGATACGTCTGCGGATGTGACGCTTATCAGTTTCAAGCTTCGACTCACCCGGACCACGTGTACCGATACCACCGCCAAGACGTGACAATTCAATACCCTTGCCCGCAAGACGGGGCAGACGGTATTTCTGCTGTGCAAGTTCAACCTGCAGACGACCCTCTTTCGTCAGCGCACGCTGTGCGAAAATGTCGAGAATAAGGGTTGTACGGTCTATAACACGGATATCGAGAATTCGCTCAATGTTACGGGTCTGATTTGCGGTAAGCTCGCAGTCGAAAATGATGAGGTTGGTCTGCAAAGCCTCTGCTTCTTCCACAAGCTGTTCAAGTCGTCCCGAGCCGATAACGGTAGCACTGTCGCAGGCGGGACGCTTCTGAATAACCCTGCCAACGACTTCAACTCCCGCCGTAGCGGAAAGCTCCTCAAGCTCATCAAGGGAACGTTCAGCATCGAACTCCCCCGTGTCAGCGGAAACCAGCACCGCACGGGTGATAATTTCGGTTGTATTTTCAGTCATAAATTTCACTTCCTCTCAGAAACCACTCGCCGAAAAAATTGGGCGACCTAATAATGGGTTTCCAAAGGGTGTGCGCACCCTTTGGTGGGGTTTTCAGGGGCAAAGCCCCTGAATCGCTCTCCGCAGAGAGCGAAATTCCATATCATTCGAAAACGGAGAATGGGGTGAGAAAATCGACAGATTTTCGAGGGGAAGCGGACACGACCGCTTCCCCTTGTTGTAAAATCAAACAATACTGTCCTCAAAAACGTGCCAGTGGCACGTTTTTGACAAAACAAGCCCAAATAAAATTACTTCTTAGTAACCTTAGTGCCCTCACGGGTTTCAGTAATAACATAACCCATCTCCGCAATCTTATCACGGATTTCGTCAGCAAGTGCAAAGTTCTTAGCCTTTCTTGCTTCCTTACGTTCCTCGATAAGCTTTGTGATTTCCTCAGG
>JAZUSM010000118.1:0-12082 GCA_045606725.1 Oscillospiraceae bacterium
CCGTATTCCGATGAGGTTTTAAATCCAACACGGTTATAGAAATGGTAATCACCTTCGACATTTATGCCCTTGAATCCGTGTTTTTTCACTTCCGCAATTCCAAGCTTAAGCATTGTAATACCGATATGCTTGTGAAAATAGTCTGCGTGTACCGAAACAGGGGCAAGCATAACAATACTTCCGTCATTTATATGACCGCCCTCTTTTGCTTTGGAAAGCGGAAAATGTGAAAATAGGAAATGCCCCACGATTTTTTCGTCAAGCTCAGCAACAAAGGAAAGCTCAGGGATATAATATTCCGACATTCTGATTTCCTCTATAAGTGCGATAATATCACTTCCATCAGAGTAGTCTGTACCTTCTTTAAATGAGCGTAAAACAAGGGAAATAATGTCCTTGTAATCCTTTGGCGTTTCGGGTCTTATCGTAATATCGTTTCTCATAAATTCTCCTTATACATAAACATAATAAATTCGTTGTCGGTAAATCCGTTCTTGCGGTAGAAATTCGGTGCAGGTGCGTACTTGTTCGTGCAGAGTGTAAGTCCTGCAAGACTATGTGTTTTCACATATTCCTCTGCCGCTTTTATCAGCATACTACCATAGCCGCTTCTTTGCATTTCGGGAATAATAAACATTTCATCAACATAAAGCTCACTGTTGTTCCACCAGATTTTTTCGTGGGCAAACATTGCACCGATAATTTTTCCGTCATCTTCAAGAATGAAGCCGACGAATTTCTTTGCCTCAAAATAATCTTCAAGATAAGCAATGCTTGTTTCCATAGTCCAATGGCACTGCCACATTTCGTTATTGTAAACCGTGCAGAGAATTTCTGCACAGGCGGATATGTCATTTTTCCGCATTTTGCGTATCATATTTTATCTCCTTTATTGTAGTTCTTTGCAATAAATCCTGCTCTCCCCGCCATAAATATCAGTACGGCTTTCCATATATGTGAAGCCGTATTTTTCATACAAGCCTACGTGGTCGGTTGCAAGGTAAACCTTGTCAAAGCCCTGTCGTAATGCTCTTTTGCACGCTGCTTCAATAACCTCGCTGCTGTATCGCTTTCCACGATATTCAGGTGATGTGAACACAAAACCAATCCACGGAAACAGGTCATCATCCTTAATGCAGTCCCTGCTTGTAAGCGTACAGAAGGATATAAGCCTTTCACCGTCAGCTGCAATAAACAGACTGCCATTGCCCAACGCCGTGTGAAAAGTATTTTTATCCAGCAAATCAGCAAGAAGCTTCGCCGCACCCCAATCACAGACACGGATTTTATCTATCCAACTGTGCTGTTCATTACTGAAATAGTCAAAGATTTCCATCAGCTGTACTTCGCCTCCAGTTCCTCAATCGTAGGCTGATGCTCCTCCATAAAATATTCCGTGCCGTTTTTGTTACGGTCAAGAAATCTGTGGGTGTAAAGCTCACGCCGCAGGGTTGCCGGGTCGCCAAATGTGTGCCAGTGATTGAGAATTTCATTTATTTCCTTTTCGGTATAAGTAACATTCATATCAATTTTCTGAGCAAGATAAATTAATGCATAAAGTTTCATTTTTCTTTTTGACGGATAGGCGGTGAGTCTACCGCTTTCGTCAAGGAAATTTTTAAGTATTTCTGTCATAATTTTCACTCCATAATCCGTGAGTCCATATTGAATACTAAAACCCATTTGCCGCCACGGTTTTCCCACGTTGAAGTAACGTGAAAAATCCCTGCCAAATCCGCATTTTCGGGAGCGTCAGCTGTTGTTTTTACAATATAATGCACCTGCATTGCCTTGTCGGTTTCGTGCACAACTTCAAAGTTGGTAATTTCAAAATCAGAAATACCGAAATCGCTTATCAATTCAGCGTACTCCGCACCCATACAACGGTAACCGCCGCAGACCATAACAGCGTCAGCTGCTACAAGCTTACCGAATTCGGTTTTATTGCCGTCCTTTGCAGACTGCCACATTTTGTTTTCAAGTTCATATATCATAGTTATACCTCATTTAGTGTTTCTGTAAATATCTGCTTCAAAACATCACTTGGAATATTCTGCTTTACATAAATCTGAAGCATTCCCTTGGGTGTAATTTTGTAATCGGCAAGCTTGTCCTTGTGCTGAATTACTGCACTTGCTTCAACGTTGATGTGGTCTTTGAATGGTATCAACCGCACGACCTTTTCACCGTTGTAATAACTTGGCAGTTTTGCCCACATTGTTTCTTCCACATCAGCAGACACGCTGTCATATATCAGCTGACGAAGTTCCATATACATATCGACAATTACTTGCGGATATTTTTCAAGGTGTATTTTTATCTGTTCGTTCATAATGTATTCTCCGCATTTCGATTATTACTTATAAATTCCGAGAAATGACGTAATTTTCCCGTATGTATACTCACCCTCAATAAGTCCGAATTCAGGGTCGTAATACTTACCGTCATACAGCAAAGTCCAGTGGGTATAGCCATTGTTTGTATGTACCGTTAAAATCGAAAATTCGTGGGGAACAGGATTCTTCTTGGAAATACGGGTGTTCCTTTCTGCGTGCTTTATACCGTAAAAATCAAGTGCTTCAATCAACTGTCCGATACTTGTCGGACCATTTGTTTTCATATCTTTTATAACTTCTTCAATTGTTTTCTCTGATATCATTGCTATACACGCCTGACCGCAGGTTTCAGGGGTAGGCTGCATAATAAGCTTCATAATCATTCTCCTTTACAAGTTTTTCAATTTCGTAAGTTCAACGTCTTTTCATCATAAGATAGCAATCAATACCCTTTTTATAAAAATCAGGCAGCTGTCCCACACATTGATAACCAAGTCTTTCATATAATTTTTTAGCATCGACATTGAAATCATCAACTGTAAGAAAATACTTTTCCGACGGATACTTTTCTTCAAAATAAGACATAAGCCGACTGCCGATACCGTTACCGCGGCAATCCTCTTTTACAGAAATAATATGCAGGTAGGGATAGCTTCCGAAAACACCTTTCGGCATACAATAAACAAATCCCACACACTCGTCCTGTTCATTCAGTGCAACGAACAACTCCTTCTTTTCAAGAGCATATTCAAGCATGCCAGTCGCTTTTTGCGTGTCACTGAAATATGCTTTGCCAAGTTCGGAAGCCTGCAGTATTTCTGTGCAGGTTACTATATATTTACTTTCTCCATCAACAATATTTAATGTTAAATTCATTAAGTACACCTCATCATTTTTTCTCAGGAATTGTAGTACAGCTATCCGCCCTGCCTGACTTAATCAGCATAAGCATTGCAACAAACTCACGGCTAAGCATGTCCTGAATTTCGCTCGGACCGAATTTGCAAACACCCGTTGCGATAAGTGCACCTATTGCATAGGTGTTAATCCAGTTATGTTTAAACAAAAGCTTTGCGTCTTCATAGCTTAATTCGTAATCACGCTGTATAACTTCAACACTGAGAGTTGCCATATCACCAAGATTAGCAAATACATCATCAAAATTCTGTGCTTCAGGCTTCTCGGTCATAAAAAGCAAACGGTACAGTTTAGGCTGTTCCGTTGCAAACAAAATCATCTGTACACCAAGTTCCTTATACACAGGGGTAAACTCTATTGCTTTCCTTGCATATACTTCAAATCTTGCAAGGGCAGCCTTGCGCACTTCAGCAAGTACTTCTTCCATATTTTCGAAAGCAGTAAAAATCGGACGGGTCGAACTTCCGAGTGCAGCACCAAGTTCACGGGCGGTAAGGGCACGCAAACCCTTTTCTGCAGCAAGGTCAAGGGCAACCTCTGTTATTTCTTCTCTTGTAAATTTAGCTTTAGGCGGCATTACCATTTTCCTTTCTGTAACACTTGTTGCATAACATTAGTTTTATTATAGCAAATGTAATTGGACTTGTCAATATTTGTATGAATTTTAATATCAGTAACATTTCTTACTCACTTCTTACCTGTCAACCTCAGGTTGCGGAAAATCTGAAAAAATCAAGTTAATTATGGTTGAATGCCTGCGTGTGCTATGATATAATTTTCTCGTAAGCTTACATTATCAATTTGAAAGGATGATAAATATGAGTTTTGGTAAAAATCTTCAGCATTTACGCAGGCTTAATTGGAATATGACACAGGAAACTATCGCCGAAAAGCTTGATGTTTCGCGTCAGACTGTTTCAAAGTGGGAGAACGACGAGTGTAAACCCGAAATTGAAAAAGCAATAGAGATGTGCAACCTTTTTAATTGTTCTCTTGATAATCTTTTCAGAGATGACCTCAGTGCTTTTGATGAAGCATATTCAAATCTGCGTGTAGAAACTGTACCTTCATTCCGATATGTAAGCTACACTGCAATCAGCGTTAATCCCGAGGGCGACGCAATTGACAGAATATTTAAAATAGCAAAGGAAAACGGAGATGATAACCCAAAAGTAATTGGCTGGGATTTCCCGTATCTTTCTCAGGAACAGATAAATGTATATAATATGCACGGATATACAGCCGCATGGATTTTGCCTGAAAATATCAATCCTGGCGGTCTTGAAATCAAGAAGCAGAATGCCCAGAAATATGCGGCAGTGCATATCGAAAGCCCATTTGAAAATCCATTTGTAATTATTCCGAATGGCTATAAAACTATTGATGAATATATGAAAATAAACGGTTTAAAGCATGTCTGGGAGGGTGTTATTCCTTGCTTTGAAACTAACGGAGAAAGTATGGATATCTATATTGCCTGTGAATAAATACGTTTATTCACCCCAATATTCTTGATTTCAAAAAAATCCGTTGTCTGACCATAACGGACAAACAACGGACAAAATCATATCTTAAGTGCGGCAAACGTGACAACTTGAACCACCCCACGCCATAATTTAAAAAACATAGATACCGAAGCGTGGGGTCTGGAGAAGTCTTGTTACTGTACAAAAATAAAAGAGATATCCAAATGGATATCTCTTTTATTTGGTGCGGCAAATGGGACTTGAACCCATACGTCGAAGACACACGCCCCTCAAACGTGCCTGTCTGCCTATTCCAGCACTGCCGCAAACGCAATATTAACTTTTCGTGAGGTCTTTCCCTCAACGACTTAATTATTATATCACGTCGAATTATGTTTGTCAAGCCTTTTTTGAAATTTTTTTCAGATTTTTTCTTGGGACACAAAATCTTCCAGAATAAATCTTGCCACACTGTCCTCGTTGTTACTGCCGATAATGCCGTCAGCAATTGATTTTAAACAGCTTGAAGCGTTTGCAACAGCGTAACATTCGTCAGCCGCCTCGAACATCTGAATATCGTTTGCACCGTCACCGAAAACAACAAGCCTGTTGCACCCGAAATGCTTTTTCAGCTCCAATGCCGCATTTGCTTTTGTCGCATTCTTAGGCAAAACCTCCAGCCATTGATTGCCGCTGTAAATGTCCTTATCAAAAATACATCTGAACTTCTTTTCAAGAATTTCGCAAGCAGGAGCAAGCTTATTCGCATCATCAATGCAGGTGAAATAAAAAATCTCACCCTCACGCATTTCATCTTCGCTTTTTGCAACACGTTCGCGAACATCATTTCTTCGTGTTTCAAGAAATTCTCTCATTCCAACCGTGCACCGTTCATCAATATAGGAAAATTTTTCAACACCTTCAATTACCGAGTATACAATCGGGTCAATGCCGTGCTTCAGCAGCACATCATAAATCCAGAGTGCCTCCTTACGGCTGAACATATTTGACAGAATTTGCTCACCCGTGCCGCTGTCAATGGTGAAAACACCGTTGTAAACGATAATCGGAATTTTTGCCGTAAGTCCCGCCGTTGCCTTTACCGATGTAACTGCTGAACGTGCAGTCGCATAGGAAAACAGCACACCCTTTTCAATCAGGCTGTTGAGAATTTTACAGCTTTCAGCTGAAATTTTCTGCTCGCTGTTGAGCAAAGTCCCGTCAAGGTCGGAAAGATAAAGCGTTTTCATAGTTATAACAACGCTTCGTAAGAAGCGTGTCCTCCTCTCTTGATGTTTTGGTCTTTTGTGACGGTAGTCTAAAAGAACGAAACTCATAGTCTGAAAATTTATTTTCAGACTTGCACCCCATTTCTGAATTGATTTTATTATAGCACGGCAGGGGAGTACGGTCAATACAAGAAATGCTTGCTATATTCTTATTTTTATTGTACAATAAAATAAAATCACTACAGGAGGCAGACATAATTATGAAAACAAACCACAAAAAGATTATTGCAATAGCTGCTGTTATAGGCATCATTATGCTATTAATATGGGGTATCCCAAAACTTATTGAAATGTCAAGTGACGAGTACAAAATAAAGCAGGAATGGGAAAATATAGGGAGTGGTGACCACAAGTTTTCCTACTATGTAGATGATGAAAATCGTATGATGTACTATGGATTGAACTATATGACATCAGACAATTTGTACCAAATCATTTCATATGCAGAGGAAAAGATTACTCTTAATAATTATTATTGCTGTATTGAATTGGAAAATGATGATGCTAGAAATAGTCTTCCTGGAATGAGGTGGATTTATGTAACAAATTATTCATATGATGATTACGAGGACGAGTATACGTCACAGCCTGATGAATGTATGTGTTATATGGAAATCAATTTTGTGCCGACAAAAGACACGTTCACTGTTGAACTGCCGAGTATAAAATATCTTGAATGTTCAGTTCAAGGAACTGATGTGTCTAAACTTGAATTTTTGAAATGTTTTCCTAATTTAAAGAAAGTAAAGTTGACTAATTTAAAAAATGGCATATACGAGTTGGAAAATTCGCAGGAAAATATAGATATAATTAAAACTTTTGTTCCTGATGATTGTGAAATTGAAATGATAAGTTGAATTGTATATATTTTCAGCACCCAGTCAAATGAGTGCTGACTTTTTTTATTTTCCCGCTTGCTAAATCCGCAGATTTGTTGTATAATAAAATTAATTATGACAATTTGAAACGAAAGGATTGAAATATATGGCAGTTTATCTTGACAACGCCGCTACAACCCGTCCTTGTGAGCCTGCTGTTTCAGCTGTGTTCCAGAATATGGTTGAGGATTACGGCAACCCCTCCTCGCTTCATGCAATCGGTCTGAAAGCCGAACAGAATATTACCGAAGCGAGAAAGGCAATCGCTGCCGCACTTGTTTGCGACCCTCAGTGCATAACCTTTACATCGGGTGCAACCGAGTGCAACAACACCGCTATTTTCGGTGCCGCTAAGAATTACGGAAAGAGAAAGAAGAAAATCGTTGTTTCCGCAATCGAGCATCCCTCCGTTGCAGAGCCAATTAAATATCTTGAAGAAAAGGAAGGCTTTGAGGTAGTCAGAATTAATCCGTCAAGGAACGGTGAAATTGCTGTCGAGGACTTCATCGACGCAGTTGATGACAATACCTGCCTTGTTTCCTGTATGCTTGTCAACAACGAAACAGGCTCAATCCAGCCTGTCCGCAAGATTTTTTCCTATGTCAAGCGTAATTTCCCTGAGTGCATAACCCACTGTGACGCCGTTCAGGGATTTATGAAAATTCCTATGAAGTCCGCCGAGCTTTTCGCTGATATCATCGTAGTTTCTGGACATAAAGTCCACGCCGTAAAGGGCGTCGGCGCAATGTATATCCGTAAGGGTATCCGTGTTGCTCCGCTTATTATGGGCGGCGGTCAGGAGAAAAATCTCCGTTCGGGAACAGAGTCCGTGCCCCTCATCGCAGGCTTCGGCGCAGCTGTAAGAGCGCTTATGCCGACTATGTCTGTGGCTCACAGCAATGCTGAGGAAATTTCCGAATATCTGCTGAAAAAGCTTGCAAAGCTTGATTATATCACGGTTAATTCGGTTGCTGAAAACAAATCGCCTTACATAACAAACTTTTCAGTAAAGGGTATCCGTTCGGAAATAATGCTTCATTACCTTGAAAGCAAAGAGGTTTACGTTTCAAGCGGTTCAGCATGTTCAAAGGGAGCGCACAGCTCCGTGCTGACAGCTATGGGTATTCCCGATAAGCTCGCCGATACGGCAATCCGTGTTTCAATCGGTCGCACCACAACAAAGGGCGAGATTGACGTGCTTGTCAATGCTATTCAGGAGGGATATCAGTCCCTTGCCAAAACTAAATAATCAGGAAGGTAAACTATGAAAGAACTTATCATATTCAAGGAGGGCGAAATCGCCCTCAAGGGTTTAAATAAAAGAACATTCGAGGATGCTTTTATCCGCAATCTCAAGCACCGTCTGAACAAACTCGGTAAGTTTGAGTATACAAAGGCACAGTCCACGATTTACGCAATTCCGCAGTCTGAGGATATCGACCTTGACGAAGCTGTTGAGCTTGGTTCAAAGGTGTTCGGCGCAGCAGCACTCTGCCGTGCACTTGTTGTGGAAAAGGACTTTGATGCAATCTGTAAGGAAGCAATTGCCTACATCGAAGAAACAGCTATGATGTCACGTACCTTCAAGGTTGAAGCGAAGCGCTCCGACAAGAAATTCCCCATGAAATCCCCTGAAATCTGTATGGAGCTTGGTGGAAAAATTCTTGAAGCTTACCCACACCTTACTGTAGACGTAAAAAATCCGCAGATGGTTGTAACGGTTGAAATCCGTGATACAGCCGCTTATGTTCACGCAGGAAATCTTCAGGGCGCAGGCGGTATCCCTGTCGGTACTTCTGGCAGTGCAATGCTCCTTCTCTCAGGTGGTATCGACAGCCCCGTTGCGGCTTATATGATGGCAAAGCGTGGTGTAAAGCTTTCCGCTATCCACTATGTTTCTCCGCCGTACACCTCTGAAAGAGCACGCCTTAAGGTTGAGCGTCTTTGTGAAAAGCTTACTCCTTACTGCGGAGATGTGGCTTTCTACTGTGTACCATTTACGAAAATTCAGGAAGCACTTCGCGACAACTGTCCAGAGGAGCTTTTCACAATCCTTATGCGCCGTCTTATGATGGAGATTGCACAGCGTATTGCGGAAGAAAAGGATATGCAGGCGCATATCACAGGCGAAAGCGTTGGTCAGGTTGCAAGTCAGACAATGGGAGCAATCGTGTGCACCGATGCGGCTTGCAGAATGCCTGTTTTCCGTCCTGTAATCGGTATGGACAAGACCGAAATCGTGGAAATTGCAAGAAAAATCGATACATTTGATATTTCCATTGAACCATATGAGGATTGCTGTACTGTCTTTACTCCGAAGCACCCTAAAACAAGACCTGTTCTTGCCGATGTTGAAGCAGCACAGAATGCGTTCGACTTTGAGCCGCTGATTGCCGAAGCGGTTGCAGAAACCGAATTGAAGGTCATCAAATTGTAATGAAAATGTAACCTTTGCCCCGTAACAAATCGTTTCGGGGCTTGCTTTTTGATAAGTATGTGTAAAAGGGGTGAAACCTTTTGGAATAAACTACAAAAAGCATGGATTTCCTTGACGAATTGACAAAAAAGGTGTATGATAGTATTATCAGTAGTTGTATGTACTCGCTGATAATTATACCGAACGGAGGCTTCGTTTTCAGTTATGGCACTTTCCGGAAGCGCTAAAAAAGCATATAAAAAAGCTTTTAAGGCGAAACAGAAAAAGAGGCGGGGACATTGGCTTCTTATCCAGAAGGGGGATTGTGCCAAGGAGATTGCAAGCAAGCTCTTTACCCAGTTTGCACTTGTGGTGCTTATCGGCTGTATTCTTATCCTTGCAAATGAGTTAAGACTCTCTTTGAGTGCAAAATTTCTTAACAGTTCTTTGCAGGATTTGTATTACACCTATATAAGTCCGGGTGACAATAACGGCGAAATTCTCGACAGCGCAAAGCAGCTTCTTGAAATAAATCCCGATACCGTTGGCTGGGTTCATATCGAGGGGACTAACGTTTCCTTGCCAGTGGTTCAGAAAACCACAAAGGACGGAAATGACTATTATCTCAAAATTGCCTTTGACGGCAGTTCAAACAAGGCGGGCACCGTCTTTATGGACAGACGTAACATAATCAGCGCCCGTGAGCGTTCCGACAATCTTATCCTGTACGGTCACAATCAGAAGGATAAGTCAATGTTCGGCGACCTTGCCAACTATAAGAAAAATCTGACATACTATTCTGAGCATCCAGTAATTCAGTTCAGTTCCAACTATAAGTCCGACAGTTACAAGATATTTGCATATTTCGTAACCCCTGTACTTGAATCCCAGACAGCGGACGGCGTAATCTTCGACTATCACAACGACCTGAATTTCAAGGATAAATCGGAATATAACGAGTTTATCGATAATGTAATGCTGCGTACTCAGATTATTGCACCTGTGGACGTGCAGTACGGTGACGAATTTCTTACCTTGTCAACCTGTTCAAATGAGTTTGAACCGTCAAGATTTGTTGTCTTTGCAAGAAAGGTGAGAGATGGGGAGGATGCCGCTGTAGATGTCTCGCTGGCCTATATGAACAGTGATGCAAAAGAGCCGGACTGGGACGTAATATACAAATGATAGAGGTTTATTTATGGCGAAAAATACAAGTATTATAGACAAGCTTCTGCCCCGTAAGGGTGACTCAGGGGTGGAGCTTGCAAGAAAAATTATAACGTTGGTTTGTTGTGTGGTTCTTATTGCTTCACTTGCAATCCTTGCATGGTACTATATCCAGCAGGCAAAAAATCAGAACAGTATTGATGAAATGCGTGATCAGCATACTACCGCCGCAACAGTTATTACTCCTGCAACAACTGACGAAACAACGGTTCCGCCTGAAACAACTCCCGTTGAAACAGAGCCGCCTCCGCTGGTGATACTTGAGAATATGAAGGGCTTTGTTGAGCAAAATCCCGATACGGCAGGCTGGATTACAATTCCGAATACTGAGGTCAACAATGTTATTGTTCAGACCGATAATAATGATTATTATCTCGACAAGGACTTCAACGGAAACCATAATATTGCAGGTCAGCTGTATATCGACTTCAGATGTGTTGCCAATGACTATAACGATAATCAGTCGGACAACCTTATTATCTACGGTCACAACCAGGCTGACGGAACAATGTTCGGTACTCTGAAAAAATATAAAATCAAAAAGGACAGCACCAAGAACTTTGACTTCTATCTTGAAAATCCCACATTTACATTCAGTAATCTCTATGAGGAATATACATACAAAATCATAGGAATGTTCGTTATCGAGGTTGAGCCGCGTCAGACAAGAACAGGTGAAATCTGGGACTATCATAACTATGTGAATTTTACAAAGAAAAAGACATTTGAGTCCTTCAAGGAAAATATCCTTGCAAGAACAGCTGTAAATACAGGCGTGGACTTCAATGAAGACGATAAGTATATCACACTTTCCACTTGTTCAAACGAATTTGAACCATCACGTTTTGTCGTAATCGGCAGGCGTGTACGTGACGGGGAAAGCCCTGAGGTTGATACTTCGCTTGCAGAAATCAACGAGGATATGCTTGAGCCTGATTATAACTTTATCTATAACCAGTAAGAGGTATTTTAAATTATGCCCAATAATGAAGAAAAACAGTATACGGTCGACGATATTCTCAGTGAATTTGAGAATTCTTCTCTGCAGGGCGATAGCCCTGATTCCGCAGAAGAAACCATATCTCCAGATGAGCAGGTAAATGTCTATAAAGAAACAGAGTCTTTCGATGAGAATACCGTTGAAGCCGAAATCATAATCACCGAAACAATTTCTGATGACGAAGAAGCTGTAACCGAAGAAATCGTCGAGGATGATGAAGATGATGACATTGAAATTTCTGAGGAAATAATTGAAACAGACCGCTCGGAAGCAGAGAATGCCGATATTGTTATGAATGCCGAGAAAACCTTAGAAGATATCGTCGTTGAGGAAATTGCCCTTTGGGAAAATAACGTCGATACTGAGGAAATCACTGAAGCGGAAGCAGCTGCTTATGTCCACGGCTTGCAGCAGGAGAATGAAACCGTTGCTGAAACCGAGAAAACGGCGGAAAACGAAGAGCAGCCTGAATCAGAGAAAATGGCTTCGGAGGATAATGCGGAAGAAATTGCCGATGAAGAACCGGCAACAGAAAATCAAACTGAGGAGGCT
>JAZUSM010000119.1:0-115165 GCA_045606725.1 Oscillospiraceae bacterium
GCCGAGTGGGTGAGCCATTGAGTGAACAATACCAAGACCAACGTTGGAGAAGCCCATACCTGCAACGTACTGACCGAGAGCCATATCTGCTCTGCCTTCCTTTGTGTTTTCAACTGCACCGCGGAGGCTTCTTGCGATGATTTCGATAGCCTTGAGATGGAACATATCAGAAAGTTCCCATGCGCCCTTTGTAATGTAGCCTTCGATAGCGTGTGTAAGAGCGTCCATACCTGTTGCAGCTGTGAGTCCCTTAGGCATTGTTTCAGTCATATCAGGGTCAACGAAAGCAACTACAGGGATGTCGTGCGTGTCAACGCAAACCATCTTTCTGTTCTTTTCAACGTCTGTGATAACATAGTTGATTGTAACCTCAGCAGCTGTACCGGCTGTTGTAGGTACTGCAAAAATAGGCACGCACTTGTTCTTTGTGTCAGCAACACCTTCGAGACTTCTTACATCAGCAAATTCAGGGTTTGTGATGATGATACCGATAGCCTTAGCTGTGTCCATGGAAGAACCGCCGCCGATTGCGATGATGTAGTCAGCGCCTGCAGCCTTGATAGCTTCAACACCAGCCTGTACGTTTTCAATTGTTGGGTTCGGCTTGATATCGGAGAAAATATCGTAAGCAAGACCAGCATTATCAAGAATGTCAGTAACCTTCTTTGTAAGACCGAACTTGATAAGGTCAGGGTCGGAGCAAACGAGAGCCTTCTTGAAACCTCTGCCCTTTGCCTCGTCAGCAATTGCGTTGATAGCGCCAGCGCCGTGGTAGGAAGTTTCGTTGAGAATAAATCTGTTCATAGTTTTCAGTTCCTTTCATATTTATTTTAAAAATAATCACTTGAATTATCAACCCAAACAATGGGTTTCCAAAGGGAGCTTCGCTTCCTTTGGTGGGGTTTTCAGGGGCAATGCCCCTGAATCGCTCTCCGCAGAGAGCGAAACTCTCTATTCGTCCAAAAACGGAGAAAGAGGTGAGGAATGCGACAGCATTCCGATGGAGAAAAGAGTTCCGCAAAGCGGAACTCACAGACAATGCTTTGCATTGTCTTGGACAGTGACCGCTTCTCCTTGTTGCAATTACATTACAAATTATCCTTCAAAACGTTCCAGTGGAACGTTTTGAACGTACGTTACCTTTAGCACTACACGAAAGCAACGGCTTACGCCGTTGTCAGAGAGGCTCTCTCTTGCAGAGCCTCTCTCTTTTGAAGCTTGCCGCTTCAAAATTCACTCTTCAGAGCGCTTGAAGCACGCCTGCGGGCGAAGAAACCAAACGCAGGCGTTTGGTTAAGGGATTTCGCCGCTTGCGAGCGGCGATTTAGGGGCGTTGCCCCTAAAAACCCTACCAAAGGGTGCAAAGCCCTCTTTGGAAACCCATTATTTATCTCCGTAAGGATACTTCTTGTATCCCGGATGCTTACCAGTAACACCGTACTGCGCACGCATATTGCACAGGCGGTCAATGTTCTCACGTGAGATTTCCCTCTCACCGCCAAGAAGGTGTGCTGTAAGAGAAATTTTTGCGAAAAGTTCGAGAGTTTCCATTCTGTAGTACGCTGTAATCAGGTCTGCACCAACGGAAAGTGCTCCGTGATTCTGCAAGAGCATTACGTCGTGCTCCTCAAGATACGGCGTAATCGCCTCTGGCACTTCATATGTAGACGGTGTACCGTAAGGTGTAACAGGAATTGAACCGATTGCGATAACCGATTCAATCATTGTGTAGCCGTCAAGCGCCTTGTTTGCAACAGCGTAGCCCGTTGCCGTAGGCGGATGAGCATGAAGCACCGAACCGACGTCATCTCTCACCTCGTAGCAGCGCAGGTGCATCTTGATTTCAGAGGACGGTCTGTAGCCCTCCAGCGCTTCAAGCACCTCGCCCTTTGCGTTGATTTTCACGATTTTGTCGGGAGTGATGAAACACTTGCTTATGCCTGTCGGAGTGGCAAGGAAGGTGTCATCATCAAGCTTGACGGAGAGATTTCCGTCGTTTGCGGCAACCCAGCCAAGCTGCCACATTTTATGGCAGATGTCACACATCTGCTCCTTTATCTGTTGTTCGTTCATCGGAATCAGTCCTTTGTGTTTTTTACTATGTGTAATTGTTTTCACCAACACATTTATGTATATATTATACAACATTTTTCCTGGATTGTCTATATTTTCGCCGCACTACACGAAAAAATAAATAGTACACTTTTTGTATAGCTTGCACAAAAGAGCAGTTCAATATATTGCCCGCCTTGACTTTTCATCTATACAGAACTATAATTATTATAGTATATTTTTGAATGTGAAATCAGGAATGTGGAAAGTGAAATTTAAAAACCAATTCCTCATTCCTAATTTCAAATTCCAAATTTGCAAAACAGGAGGTTATCCTATGAAACAATATTACGACAATCGTGAGCTCAGCTGGCTGAAATTCAATGAACGTGTTCTTGAAGAAGCGCAGGACAAAAACGTGCCGCTGTGCGAAAGACTTATGTTCACAGCAATTTTCCAATCCAACCTTGACGAGTTCTTTATGGTGCGTGTCGGGTCACTTTACGACCAGACACTTGTTGATGCTGATGTGCGTGAAAATAAAACTGATATGACCTGTGCTGAGCAGCTTGAAGCGATTTTCAAGCGTGTTGCAGAGCTTAACCCAATCCGTGACAACGCTTACAACGGAGTAATGTCAGAGCTGGAAAAGCATGGTGTTGAACAGGTCAATTTCAAGATGCTGTCCAAGTCGGAGGAAAACTACTTAAAGCTGTATTTCACCACAGAAATCCTCCCTTTGATTTCCCCGCAGGTAATCGACAAGCGTCACCCGTTCCCATTCCTTAAAAACAAAGAAATCTACGCCGTTGCACAGCTTGAAGCAAAGAACTCCGTAACAATCGGACTTGTTCCTGCAAGCGGCACTTTCTCACGTATAATTTTCCTTCCAGGCACAAAACACCGCTTTATGCTTGTTGAGGAACTCATTCTCCACTATATGCCGCTTATTTTCGAGAACTACAAGGTACTCGACAAATCCCTCATGCGTATCACGCGAAACGCCGACATCAATATGGAAGAAGCCCTCTATGACCATGACGTTGACCTGCGTGACGTAATGAGCGACCTGCTGAAAAAGAGAAAGAAGCTGTCCCCTGTCCGCATGGAGCTCTCCCGTAAACTGGGGCAGGCAGCTGTTGCGTACCTCTGTGAAAAACTGGAGCTGAAGCACAACCAGATTTTCCGTCTGAAAACACCTCTCGACCTTTCATTTGTGTACACACTCAGGGGACGTCTTGAGGACAACCTCCCTCTGCTTTTCTTCGGCAGGGCTGACCCGCAGAATTCCTGCGAAATTGTCCACAACGCACCGATGCTTCCGCAGGTACAGAAACGTGACATTCTCCTGTCCTACCCGTTTGAGTCAATCAAACCCTTCCTGCGTATGCTTATGGAAGCGGCAGTTGACCCGAATGTTGTGTCAATCAAGATTACACTGTACCGTGTAGCGTCCAACTCAAAGGTTATCGACGCACTTATCGCCGCTGCCGAAAACGGAAAGGAAGTTCTTGTTCTCGTTGAGCTGCGTGCACGCTTTGACGAGGAAAACAATATCGGCTGGTCACAGCGTCTGGAGTACGCAGGCTGTAACGTTATCTACGGCCCCGAAAGTCTTAAAGTACACTCAAAGCTTTTACTTATCACTCGCAAGAACAATGCAGGAAAAATCCAGTACATCACACAGATTGGTACGGGCAACTACAACGAAAAGACCTCTGCCCTCTACACCGACCTGAGCCTGCTTACCGCAAATCAAGAAATCGGCGCCGAGGCGCCTATGGTGTTCAACGCACTCTCCACCAACACCCTTGTCGAACACACTGACAAGCTTCTCGTTGCACCGCTTTGCTTACAAAATCGCGTTATAGAAATGATTAACACCGAAATCGAAGCCGCAAAACGCGGCGAGGAAGCGTTCATCGGTCTGAAGCTGAATTCCCTCACCGACAAGAAAATCATTGACAAGCTTGTTGAGGCTTCACAGGCGGGCGTAAAAATCCGAATGGTTATCCGTGGCATATGCTGTCTTGTGGCAGGTGTTGAGGGTTACACCGAAAACATCGAAATCACAAGCATTGTAGGCCGCTACCTTGAACACAGTCGCATCTACATTTTCGGCACGAATGAGCGCCGCAGAATTTATATCAGCTCCGCTGACTTTATGACACGTAACACAATCCGCCGTGTCGAGGTTGCTGCACCAATTCTCGACAGCCACGTACAGGCACGTATCATGCACATTTTCAGCGTGCTCACAAGTGACAACGTCAAGGCAAGACGTATGCTTCCTGACAGCACCTATGTGCACGTTGAAACCGAGGGTACAGCTGTTGACTCACAGGCTACATTTATCAAAGAAGCCTATGCAAACGCGGCGAAAGCACCTGTCAAGGCTGTGCACAAGGTTAAGCCGATTAAGAGAAAGAAAAAGTAACGACACAAGAAAGGAAAAACTTATGAAAAAGACATTTATCGCTTTAATTTCTGCTTTGGCAATTGCAAATTCACTCTGCGGTACGGTGTTTGCGGAAGAAAACACTGTTCCCGAAAACGGCTGGTACGAAAACAGCGATGGAAAATATTACTACGAAAATTCACAGCCTGCGCACGGTTGGCGGCGCATTGACGGCGAGTGGTACTGCTTTGACTATGATGACGGCACTGCTGCAACAGGCAAAACCGAAATGGGTTCGGGATATTACTTTTTTGACGAGGACGGAAAATGGACAGGAAGACTTGCCAAAGCGGCACTTGCACCCGAAGATTTCGAGTTTGAATTTCAGGAAATTTATTTGGGTGACGAAGAAGTACGCTACAATTACAGCATAGAAAACGGCAGGCTATATCTGAAATGCGAAAACCGCAGATTTTCACGAAAGCTTTCCGAAAGAGAATATCAGATTATTTACAGTATGCTTGAAATGTATTGTTTTGAAGATTGTAGTGTTTATTATTCCTATGACCCTGATGATGAGGTGGGTGCTTATTATCTTGGTTCAATCGATTACACAGCAAATGGCAAAAATATTGATTTTAGCGGTGATGATATTCTTTTCAGCAACGAATATGAGGAATGTCAAAGATTTCAGCAGTTTTACAATTGCTTTTCCGAGATTGACAATCTGAAAGAATACGCTGATGAAAAAATGGGGTATTAAACTTGAATATAATCAGAATTGACGAAGCAAGACTTGAAGAATGTCTTGAAGTCATACACAGAAGCTTTGCGACGGTTGCTGAGGAGTTCGGTTTTACTCGTGAAAACTGTCCGACTCATACAAGCTTTATGCCCATAGAAAAGCTCCGCAAATACGCTGAATGGGGCTTTGAAATGTTCGGTATGGAGGACGGCGGCAGAATAATCGATTATGTTTCCGTTTCGCATAATCCCGACGGAAAGTTTGAACTTCACAACCTCGCCGTACTGCCTGAATGTCGTCACGGCGGTATCGGAAGAAAGCTTGTTGACCGTGCTAAAGAGGCAGTTGCCGAAAAGGGCGGAAACAAGCTTCATATCGGAATTATCGAGGAGCATACCGTGCTGAAAAAGTGGTACGAAACAAACGGATTTGTCAGCACGGGCACGCAGAAATTCGAACACTTGCCGTTTACAGTGGGATTTATGGAGTGTACCATATAAAAATAGTCCGCTGAAAGCGGACACCTTAACTCCACACTTTACTCTTCACACTACAAACTCTTATGTTAAATTGCAACAAAATCCGCCTGGAAACAAGTCGTCAGGCGGCTTTTTGCACAAATTTGCAAAAATGAAATGAAACAAGAGAAACCGAGAGATTTGAAGCAAAACAGAGAGATTTCAAGAGATTTAGGGATATATTTTAAAAATTCGGCATTTTACCTATTGACTTTGGAGAAAAAGCCGTGTATAATAGTCAATGTTGTGTCGGACGGGCTGTGTCAATGAGTTGCAGACAACGCCCCTGATATCTGACAGAAATTTATTAAGAGGAGAATGTTTATGTCAACTTATATGCCTAAGGCAAATGAAATCAGCCGTAAATGGTATGTGCTTGATGCTTCCGGCAAGTCCCTCGGTAGAGTTGCAGCAGAAGCTGCTTCCATCCTCCGCGGCAAGAACAAGCCAACTTTCGCACCACACGCTGACTGCGGCGACCACGTAATCATCATCAACTGTGCACAGGCTAAGCTCACAGGTAAGAAGCTTGAGCAGAAGTCCTACAAGTGGCACACAGGCTGGATCGGCGGTCTCAAGGAGATCAAGTACAGCGATATGATGAAGAACGAACCTGAAAGAGCAATGATGATTGCTGTTAACGGTATGCTCCCTAACAACACACTCGGCAGAGCTGCTCTCAAGCGTCTGAGAACATACGCTGGCGCTAACCACGACCACGCAGCACAGAAGCCTGAAAATTACGAGATATAAGGAGGCGGAGTAAATGTACGAATCTAAACAGCCATATTTTTACGGCACAGGTAGAAGAAAAAGCTCCGTTGCAAGAGTAAGAGTTTACGCAGGCAGCGGTAACATCACAATCAACGGCAGAGATATCAACGACTACTTTGGTCTCGAAACTCTCAAGCTTATCGTTAGACAGCCACTGGTTCTCACAGACAACGCTGACAAGTTCGACATCGTTTGCACAGTTGCAGGCGGCGGCGTAACAGGTCAGGCTGGTGCAATCCGTCACGGTCTTTCCAGAGCTCTTCTCCAGGTTAACGCTGAGCTTCGTCCTGTTCTCAAGAAGGCAGGCTTCCTCACACGTGACCCAAGAATGAAGGAAAGAAAGAAGTACGGTCTCAAGGCTGCTCGTCGCGCTCCTCAGTTCTCAAAGGGATAATTTCAGCCCTTACAAACCTCGTATTTACGGGCTTTGGGGCATATCAATTATCAATTTGGTCAACTTTTGGTCAACTAAAAATGACTTTTTTAACCGCTATGTTCACGCATAGCGGTTATTTTATTTTGCTGTAACTTTCAGTATGGTAATGCAGGCAAAGCATTTTGAATGGAAACAGCAATGTTACGCTTCATACCTTCAAGAACATCAGCATAAATATCAGCGGTAACATTAATGTCGCAATGTCCGAGATGGTCGCTGATTGCCTTAAGCTCTATGCCTGCATTGAGAAGCATTGTAGCGTTGCAGTGACGAAGCTTGTGTAAGGTCATATGTTCAAATTCTGTTCCTTTGGTCATACGCTTTAATGAAGTGAGTACCGAACTTCTATCCCTGTAATTTCCCTTTGCGGACGGAAAGACCATTTCCGAATGAGTATATTCCGAACCCAAAGCTGTTTTCATCTGATTTACATATTCACGCTGTTCTTTCAGAATGGCAGCTGTGGTTTCGTTCATACAGATTGTACGGATACTCTTCCTGGTTTTAGGCGCTGTCAGAGAGTGCTTTCCACCTATGTCATTGAGTGTGTGACGGATAGAAATTGTCATATTCTCAAAATCAACATCATCCCACGAAAGTCCGAAGCATTCACCGCATCTCATACCTGTGAGCAGCAGAAAGAGAAAAATACGTTTTAAATCCTCATCACAGGACGATTCATTGATAAGAGTTACAAATCTGTGTAATTCTCCCTCGTTAAGAGCCATTACCTTTGTCTGTTCCCTGTTTTTAGGCAGAATAACATTGTGACAAGGATTGCTGCGGATAAAGCCCTGTTCTACTGCTCTGCGGAAAATAGACTGCACAATAACATATACCTTGCGGACAGTTGACGGATTAAGGTCATAAGACTGCATAACCTGTGTAAGCTTTGGAGTGGTAATATCCTTTAACTTCATATTGCCAAGAACAGGTGCAATGTGATTTCTATACTGTCCCTTGTAGGTGTAAATTGTACTTTCTTTAAGCTCAATGGGAGCAAAATTGGTAAAATACCAATCTGCAAGCTCGGAAAAACGCATACTGTCATTAAATTGCGTGTAACCTCTGCATTGACGCTCAAATTCAAAAGCGTATTCCTGTGCAAGCTTTTCTGCTTTTTTCGGTGTAACATCGTCAGGCGGTGTAAAAGTTGTAGATTTCATAATCTTCTTGCCGTTGATGTCTGTACCGACGAAAACTCTGATTCTGAATGTGTTTCCACGATGTGTAATATTAGCCATAAGTAAAAATTCCTCCTAAAATTCTACACTATGGCGTACCTCTGTATATCTTTATGATAACACTTTACCGCTTTAAAGTCAAGTGTGATTATGTGTTATAGAGTACGCCAGTGAAAAAATATATTAAACAAACTTGAAAAAGTGGCGTGCAGGCGTGCAAAGCCCGATATTACGTTGTTTGAGAGCCGTGCGAAAGGTGTGCGGCATATTTTTCGCACGCCTTGTATGCACGCCATCCGCACGCCTGAAACGACGTATTTATGCGGTTCGCACGCCTACACGCCTTAAATCAATATTGTTTTATATTTTGTACAAATCCCTTTGAAGCCACGAACGTGACCGCCATTCTTGTTCGGAACGTGGTAAACATATTTAATACCATATCGCTTTTCGTTGGATTTAAGCCAGCTGACAAAGGTATCCTGTTTTAAAGCTGTAAGAGCATTTTCAGAGCACCAATGAAAATATCCGCCGTAAAGCTCCGTGCTGCTTGTCTGAATGTCGCTGTCAAAGGTGACATAGCTTTTATCCGAAAGAAACTCAATAATATTGCAGTTCTCTGCCATAACCTCAGAAATATTCTGCTTTGTCTTATCAGAAACAGTAAAACGGAAGTTGTTTGAAATCAAACGCCGTAAACCGTCAAACATCCAGCAGAAAATCTTGTCCTTTTCAGCAATAAATTTGTTGGCAAGAAACGGATCATTGCACCTGTTTTCGGGAACAGGCTTTGTTGTAAGGATTATTAAACGTCTTGCAAAACCATCGGATTTATCGTAAAGTGCCTTCGGAGATCCGTTCCCGAAACAAAGAAAGCGTGAGTACAGCATAGCCTGCTGTGACTGCTGTCCCTTTGCTTCAACATCAACGGGAATTTCAGCGGTAACAAGATTTTTTATGTATCCTGTCGAGGGTAAGGCACTCATCTGCATATCGTCATCAAGCATAAGCAGCTTGTTCTGTAAATTGTAGCGGAAGAATTTGTCCGTTTCGATACGCTGAAAGCTGCCTGTAAGCATTGCAGACTTGAAAATTTCCTGTAAAACAATACCGATACGGCTTTTACCCTCACCGCCGTTACCGATGATAAAAAGCATAGCCTGTCCCTTTGTTGAGGGAATAAGGCAGTATCCGAGGTACTCCTGCAACGTAGCAATATCGTCCATATCAAGCATTTCCATAAGGAACAGCATAAAATCCACCGGATAATATTCACCATTCCATATATCAGGATCGTATGTGATGTTAAGCCTGTTCACGCAGAATTTCTTTTCGGGAAGCCAGGTTCCGTCTGTTTTAAGAATTCCATTCAGCAGATGAATTTCATCCTCTTTCGGAACAACAGGCTCGGAAAAGCAGTACAGCTTCAAAGCTTCTGTCAAACGTTTGACAACGGCAGCAACATTGTTGGTAATGTAAGGCATAACCTTTTCTGAAATGCTGTGTGAAATAACATCTTCGCTGATTTCGCCATCTACGTTGTAAAATCTGTTGTCAGAGAAAATGACAGGACAATTTGAAACATATTCCTTACAGAATAACGGTTCGTTTATCTTGCCCTTTTCCTCCAGCCACACAGGTGATGGAACTGCGGCGGTATTCATATAGTCTTTGTTCAATGCGGCTCACCTCCCCTCTCATAGCAAGACGTTCTGTTTTATCACCATTGATAAAGGCGTTGCAAAGATATTCTATGTAATCACGATTTTTAATGCTCTCAACAAATCGTAAATCGGGAATTTCCTTATCATATATAGGTGCATATTCTTCACGCCATTTGCAAAGCAGCTTGTAGTAGCTTACAATCACAAGCCAGGCATTTTTCTCCCAAGCGGAATATTCCTCTGCTTCTTGTTTTCTGCGGCGTATCAGCTGAATTTCTCTGTTTGAAACAGGCTTGTCAATATCCAAGTCAAGATGAAAATCTTCATTGATACGCTTTGCCGCTTCAAGCTGTGACATTCCGAAAATGCGAGCTGTAAAATCAATTACATCACCGTGAGCACCACAGCCAAAACAGTGATAATTTTTATCATATATTTTCATTGAAGGTATTTTATCATCGTGGAAAGGGCAACAGCACATATTACTGCGATTAACGGTTAAACCGTAATATTCCGCAGCCTGTTTTACTGAAACAGCGTCCTTAATATTTTCAAATACGCTCATCAAGCAGCACCTCCAAGATATTCAAGCAGAGCCGCCTTGCTGATAAGAATTTTTCCACGTTTTCCCTGACCTGTGCGGATATACGGTATCTTTTTCTGTGCCACAAGCTGACGGACGGTGTGTTCAGATAAACCGCTGACAGCCTGTGTACACTCCTTAATGGTGAGCATTTCGACAGGTGCAGAGGACTTTGCTTCTGCTGTTGGTGTTGTGTTCTCATCAATAAGCTGTGTTAAAAGAGCAACGATCTGTGCCATAATTTCTGTTTTGTTTTCCATAGTAAATTCTCCTTATCTTTCGTAGTAATTTTTATCTTTTGTTCGTTCAATGAATAACTGCATATTTTCTTTAATCTGGCTGTCAATCTCACATTTGTCAATCAGGTCAAATTCCTCACGCTGTTCAAAGCATTTGTCAATGAAAAGGCTGATACCTTTTGCAAGAGCCTTGCTAAATCCCGATAAGCCGCTGCTGTATTTTTTATCATAAACCAATGTGTTTATCCCAAGCACAACCTTGATGAATTCATTTTTCAGATTTGAAAAAGCTTCACGCAAAGAGGCAATAACCGACTTGTTTTCTTCATTTTCAATTTCAGCGGTTTGAAGTTTGCCCTTGAAACTGTCAATAAGCATTTTCAGCATATCAGGCAGCTTTATGTTTTTTCTCTGCTGATAACTTAAATGAAGTTCCTTTGCAATACACTGTTCAAGCTGTTGCTTTTCATCAACAATTTCACGGCAACGGTCAACAGCTTCCTCGTTTGTAGCTGTGTATGGAATATTAAGTGCATCACGAATTTTTTTGAACTGACGGGCAGCATTGAAATTTTCTCTTTCAACTTTTCTGAGTTCTTTATCCAACTCGCAATATTTCTCATTGATGTCACGCTGAAATTCACGCTGTTCTTTTGCACGTTCAAAATTACGCTCTGCCCGTTCGTGCAATATATCAGCATCATATTTAAGCTGTTTTGCATCGGAAATGAGAGAAGCAAGCTGTTCCTCTTTTTGAAAAATGCCAGCTTCACGCTCATCAAGCTCTTTGGTACGTTCTGTAAGGTCAGCAGAAACTTCTGCTTCACGTTTATGCAAATCTTCTTTACGGCGTGCGATAAAATTTTTCTCACGCTGATTATCAATCTGCTGAACAACAACAGCCTTTTTCTGTGTTTCTAGCTGTTGGAGTTCTTCGGGAGTAATAGTAATGTTGTGAGAAAGCAGTTGCTTCTTACCGACAATGGAACTCTCATCCGCTGCAAGCTCCATTTCACGCAAAGGCTTTAATTTTTCATTAAGCCTTTTCTTTTCTTCTTGAATATCCTTGTATTCATCAACAGTAAAATTATATCCTCTGGATTTCTGTGGTGCGGCAATTTCAAGACCGTGTGATTTACATATCTCAGTAAAAACGGCTCGCTCGTGTTCACGCCATTTTGTAGCGGCATTAACTCCTGTGTATCCCATTTCTTCAAGAGCCTTTGCCATAGCATTTCTTGTATCAAGACCTTTTGAATAATGTCCGACAGGAATGTAATTGATATGCAGGTGCGGAGTAGCTTCGTCCATATGAATAACAGCATTGAAAACGTAAAAGTTTGAATTGTTCTTAATGTAATGTTCCGCATATTCGATAAGGCACTGTTTTGCGATTTCTGCATCGGTAGTACCGCAGCCTGTATCGTGCATATCACCGACCTGAACTAAATCTTCATAAAAGCTTTTCTGCTTATTGTTAGCAACGAGAGTATAATCGCAAACCTTATGATTGAACAGGTGAAAGAAATAGTCAGTATCAATACGACGACATTTTCTTGTCTGTTTATCATTGTAACGTTCAACCGCTTCGCTGAACAGATCATCATAAGCTTTTGCCAAAGGGATACGGACAATTTCAACATTTTGCGGAGTGCGTGAGATGTCAACATTTTTAGCAAAGAAGCATCTGTTGTTATGCGTCAAACTGCCTTTACCGACAACGTGGGAAATTCTTTTTTCTTTCAAGATGTAAACCTCCTTTCATTTTGATAAGCAAGGGATAGCTTGCATAGTTCTGTTACTCTTTCCAATGAGTAAAGGGTTACTTCCTCCGGAAGTAACCCCGAGGTACTATTGGACACTCCGCAAGCTACATATCCAATAGTCCGGGGCTCTCCGAGGGGGATTTCGCTTTTTGCGGAAAGCGATGAGCTTCGCTGAAACTATACATCTATTTCTGCAAACAGAGTTTACAGCGTATCCATTGCCTGTAATTCCAGTATATCAAGCAAAAGCTTCTGAAAAAACTTTAATACGTTTAAACGCAAAAACAAACGCTGTAATTTTGCGTTTTTTCATCATACTATCACATTTGTTAGTGGAAATTAGCGTAACTTTATGGTATAATTAAAGGCAAAATAAGTTATGCGTTTGTATAAGCGTTTGAAAAAGGACGGATAAATATGAAAAATTACACCCTTTACAGAGTGAATAGCCACATCAAAACCGTAGATTTTATCACCAACATTGCCGATGAAGAACTGAACAGCGCAGAAACATTTAAAAAATATATATCAACGCCTGTAACCTTTAGCTTTGACGAAATTTTATTGCAACTGGAACAGTTCCGCAGCAGGTACGAGCGTTTGAAAGATTTTGCAAGAAAAACTATTGAATACATAACCAAGGGGCAGGACGTTAATGTTGTGCTTACAAATGAGCATAAGATTTTGGCAGAAAAAGAAAATAATTTCTTTGCGAAATATTACCTTGAAAAGCTATGGGAAATTTATACCGTAGGCAGAAAAAATCTTAATAAGATAACAGGATTTATTACTAACGCTATGACTAACAGCGGTGAGGAAAAAGCCTATCGCAGCCAGCTTAACGGTATCGTTGCTGAAATGGAACAGCTGATTATTACGGATTGGTTTTACAATCACATTCCTGACACAAGCAATAAGGTTGTACAGGAGAACATAGGATATATTGTTTTGCGTGGCAATGGTGTCAATGAAATGTACAGGGCAACAGAATTGTCGTTGCTACCATTTTTGTATGAGTATAGCTATTGTATCAGCAGTATTGGTATGCAGGTGTATGAGTGCAGTTATTGTCACAAGCATTATTTGAGTGTTGGGAATAATGTCTGCTGCGGTGATGAAAAGTGCCTGTCACAGAAGAAAAAGGATATCCGCAAGGGTAAGAAGGACGAGTTTTCGGACATAAAGAAAGGCTACTGCGGTTATGTTCGAGGATTGAAACATAAGCTCACAGAAGCCAAGAAAAGTGAATATGCTATTGATTTATTTACCGATGCACAGAACAAAGCTGAAAAGTACATTTCCAATGCCATTGAGGAATACCGTGACAGCGGCAAACTTCCCGACGCTGATTTTGATGATGTAATCACTTCTGCCAAAAACGCTATGCGTAAGCTGACAAACAGGTTATACAAGATGTCCGATTCCGAAGCGGAGGAGATTTACTGCAAGATGGTTGAGGGGGACGTTTTGTTTGAAGTGGATATGTTAGTGCTGAAATAAAAAGCCGGGTTATGACGTGACCCCAAAAGTCAGACTTTAAATAGCGTAGTAGTTTCGATGACTGCTACGCTGTTTTTATGCCGTTAAGATGAGCCTATGACATTGCTGCTTGGGGCAATGTCATAGGTACAGGCGCTCTCCGAGGGGAAATATGTGAAAAATCCGCAGATACTTCAATCAATGAAATATCTGCGGATTTTTATTTCTTTGAAAATTCAGTCACAATCTGTCCCAGCAGTTCATACTGCTCTGCGGACAGATTTTTCTTTATAGCATTATTATGATTAAGAAATGCTGTTTTAAGATCCTGAATTATTTTGGTTTGTTCATTCGTAAGTCCTACCATTGACATTGTTCCCGAACTTTCCATACCGCATAAATAATCTACCGAGACATGAAGAGCGGCAGCTATTTTACAAAGATTAGTTACTCGGGGTTCTATCTCATTTGTTTCATATCTGCTGAACGTTCCTGATTTTATTCCAAGCATTTCGGCCAACTGATTTTGCGTATAATTATTCTTTATTCTTTCTTCACGAATTCGCTCACCTAATTGATACATAACTGCACCTCAACTTTCGTATTAAGTAAATTGTGCCACAATTATGTTGCGTATGGCGTAACTTTATGTTATAATAATTACGTCTAACGTACATTATGCGTATTTTTAGTTACGAAATACGCAATTTAGGTGATAAAAATGAAAAAACAAGTAAAATCAAAACAGCGTGTAGCTGATTACGGTGAGGTTTTTACAGCCGAGCGTGAAGTAAAGGCAATGTGTGACTTGGTAAAACAGGAAACAGAACGCATTGACAGCCGTTTCCTTGAACCTGCTTGTGGCGACGGGAACTTTCTTGCTGAAATCCTCGAACGTAAGCTTGCTATCGTGAATAATAAATACAAAAAGAGTCCTCTTGACTATGAAAAGAACTCCCTGTTAGCCGTCAGCAGTCTTTACGGCGTTGATATTATGGCAGACAACGTTTCTGCCTGCCGTGAAAGGCTCTACAAGATATGGGCGAAGCAATACAAATCCGTATGCAAAAAGGAATGTAATGATGATACACACCAGTCTATCCGCTACATCCTCTCCCGTAATATCGTGTGCGGTAACGCTCTCACGCTGAAATGCGTTGATGAAAACGGCAACGATACCGACGAGCCTATTGTTTTTTCTGAATGGGCATTTATTACCGGCTTTAATATTCAGCGTAGCGATTACACATTCGACCAACTGCTGAATCAGGATAATGATAAGAAAAATAAGCAGATGTCCTTTGATGAGGAAAACAGCGATGAAGGGGTTTTCCTGCAAAAGTATGTCTGCAATTACAGGAGGTTATGGGAAAATGGCTGACGGACTCTTTGAAAAGGTATACAACCCCGATGTGCTTTCGTGCCTTGCAAATCTCTCCAACGATGAGGTTTTCACACCGCCCGAAGTGGTGAACGAAATGCTTGATATGCTCCCACAGGAGCTTTTTTCCAATCCCGATACAACTTTTCTTGACCCCTCAACAAAAACAGGCGTGTTTCTCCGTGAAATCGCTAAAAGGCTTATAAAGGGACTTGAATGGCAAATTCCCGATTTACAGGAACGTATCGACCACATTTTTCATAAACAGCTTTACGGTATTGCTATTACAGAGCTGACAAGTCTGATTGCCAGACGAGGTGTTTATTGCAGTAAGTACCCAAACAGCGAATATTCCGTCAGCCGATTTGATGACGCACAGGGTAATATCCGTTTCAAGCGTATCAATCATAAATGGGATAAAGGAAAATGTATTTATTGCGGTGCTTCAGAGAGCCAATACGAGCGTGGAGATGAGCTTGAAACACACGCTTATGAGTGGATTCATCATCGCAACCCCGAGGAGATTTTTAATATGAAGTTTGATGTTATAATATCAAATCCACCGTATCAGTTGAGTGATGGCGGTGGTATGGGTACAAGTGCAATGCCAATATATCAGAAATTCGTAGAACAAGCCAAAAAGTTAAAACCACGCTATATTTCTATGATTATTCCTTCTCGTTGGTTTAGTGGTGGTAAAGGGCTTGATGAGTTCAGAGATGAAATGTTACAAGATAATCGTTTGTGCGAAATACACGATTATATTGAAGCAGCAGATTGTTTTCCTGGTGTACAAATCAAAGGCGGCGTGTGTTATTTTTTATGGAGCAGTGAACACAATGGTTTATGTAAAGTAACAACACATAAAGGAAATGAAAAAGGCGAAACAGTAGAGCGTCCGTTATTAGAAAAAGGTTGTGAAACATTTATTAGATATAATGAAGCTATTGATATTCTTCGAAAGGTTCAAAAACATTCAGAAAAAAGCTTTGAAGATATAGTAAGTGTAAGACGTCCTTTTGGATTGGATAGTAATTATGAGAGCAAACACACATATGGTAAAGATATACTTCTTTACAGAAATGGTGGTACTACATATATTGCTCGTGATGAAATACAGAGAAATCCTGAATGGGTAGATGTTTATAAAGTTTTTATATCAAAAGCAGGTAGTGGTAGTGATACATTTCCTCATCAAATTTTAGGTGTGCCGTTTGTTGGAAAACCTAATACAGCTGCAACTGAAACCTATTTATTGATAGGTCCTATTCAAAACGAAAATGCCTGCAACAATATTTGTAGTTATATTGCAACTAAATTTTTTAGATTTCTTGTCCTGTTAAAAAAGTCAACACAAAATGCACCTAAAGGAGTATATCAGTTCGTTCCTATGCAAGACTTCTCAAAACCGTGGACAGACGAGGAATTATACGTAAAATATAATCTATCACAGGAAGAAATCGACTTTATCGAGTCTATGATAAAGCCAATGGATTTAGGCGGTGATAACAATGGCTGATATGGATTTTTTCGCCCAGCGTCCCGAAATTACACCCACTATTTATGCTTATAAGCTGAACGGCGTTGCTTCTCACGAGGGTTATATCAAGGTCGGCTATACCGAGCGTGATGTGGAAGTCCGTGTAAAAGAGCAGATGCACACAAGCGGTGTTCCCTATACCATTCTTATGAAAGAAGTTGCTATGTGTCCCGACGGCTCCTGCTTTACTGACCACGATGTTCACGCTATTCTTAAAAGAAACGGTTTCCGTCAGCTTAACGCAGGCGAGGACAGAAACGAATGGTTTAACTGTACTGTAAATGATGTAAAAACCGCTGTCCGTGAGCTTCGTACAGGAGAAATTGCCGATACACGCCGTACTGCTGATTTCAAAATGCGTCCCGAACAATATACAGCGGTACACCGTACTATTGAATATTATAAAAGTGCCAAAAAGGACGAGCCCGATAAAGCACCAAAATTCCTCTGGAATGCTAAAATGCGTTTTGGCAAGACCTTTGCTTCATACGAGCTTTGCAGGAAAATGGAGTTCAAGCGTGTTCTTGTGCTTACATTCAAGCCTGCGGTTGAGTCTGCGTGGCACGAGGATTTGCTGACACATACTCATTTTGAAGGTTGGCAGTTCATTTCCAACAAGGATGCTCACAATAATAAAATTGATATTGACAGAGCGTTTAATAATGCCGATAAATCAAAGCCTATTGTTGTTTTCGGTTCGTTTCAGGACTTGCTTGGCACTAACGAAAACGGCGGTATCAAGGCAAAAAATGAGTTTATACATACTACCCACTGGGACATAGTAATTTTCGACGAGTACCATTTTGGTGCCTGGAGAGAAAATGCAAAGAAGCTTTTTGAAAATCCCGATGATGAAGCCGACGCTGACTTCGATATGGAAAAATATCAGATTGAAGAAGCAGGCAATGCCTATAACGAAAGCTTTCTCCCTATCACGACGGGATATTATTTGTTCTTGTCGGGTACGCCTTTCCGTGCAATCAACAGCGGTGAGTTTATCGAAGACCAAATTTACAACTGGACTTATTCCGACGAACAGCGTGCCAAAAACAACTGGGTAGGCTCAGGAAATCCATATCTTTCTCTGCCGAGAATGGTTATGATGACCTATAAAATCCCTGAGAGCATACGTCATATTGCTCAGCAGGGCGAGTTTGACGAATTTGACCTGAATGTATTTTTCTCCGCAAGGGGAAAAGGTGAAGAAGCGAGGTTCGTGTATGAAAACGAGGTGCAGAAATGGCTTGACCTTGTGCGTGGAGCGTATCTGCCGTCAAGCGTTGATGATTTGAAGCTTGGACAGGATAAGCGTCCGCCTATGCCCTATTCCGACACACGACTTCTGAATGTTCTTACGCATACGCTGTGGTTTCTGCCGAATGTGGCCTCCTGTTTTGCGATGTATAATCTCTTACAGCAGAAGCAGAACACATTTTATCAGGATTACAAGATAAATGTCTGTGCAGGAACAAAGGCTGGTATCGGACTTGACGCTGTTCGCCCTGTTGTAAACTCTATGGGCAATCCGCTTGCAACAAAGACGATTACGCTCTCCTGCGGTAAGCTTACTACGGGTGTTACAATTAAGCCGTGGACAGGCATATTTATGCTGCGTAATCTGAAAAGTCCTGAAACATATTTCCAAGCGGCATTCAGAGTTCAGTCCCCGTGGACTGTTCAGAATGAGAACGGCAACAGCGAGATTATGAAACAGGAATGTTATGTTTTTGACTTTGCACTTGACAGAGCATTGCGTCAGATTTCGGATTATTCCTGTCGACTGAATGTTGATGAAACCAATCCTGAAAAGAAGGTCGCTGAATTTATAAGCTTCCTCCCTGTTCTTGCATACGACGGCTCTACTATGAAAGCTATCAATGCACAGGATATTCTCGATATTGCAATGGCGGGTACTTCCGCCACGCTTCTTGCAAAACGCTGGGAATCTGCATTGCTTGTCAATGTTGATAACGATACGCTAAACAGGCTTATAAACAACAAAGAAGCTCTCGACGCTCTTATGCGTATCGAAGGCTTCCGTAATCTTAATTCCGATATTGAAACTATTATAAACAAGTCTGAAGCTGTGAAAAAGGCGAAGAAAGAAGGCGTTGACAAGCTTACTCCAAAGGAAAAGAAAGAGCTTTCCGACGAGGAAAAGGAATACAAGTCAATGCGTAAACAAATACAGGAAAAGCTTATCAAATTTGCTACAAGAGTTCCTGTATTTATGTATCTTACCGACTATCGTGAACGATGTCTGAAGGATGTTATTACTCAGCTTGAGCCGGGACTTTTCAAAAAGGTAACGGGACTTAATGTAAATGACTTTGAACTGTTATGCTCAATCGGAGTGTTCAATGCAAGCCTGATGAACGATGCTATTTTCAAGTTCAAGCGTTACGAGGACGCAAGTCTTACATATACGGGAATTGACAAGCACGAAAGTGACGAAATCGGCGGCTGGGATACAGTTCTTAAACGTGAAGAATATGAAAAGCTGTTCTACAATCAGCAGGCTACAATGGCAGCAAATCAGAACGAGGATATTTCCGACGAGGAAATAATTATCGAAAAACCAAAGTCGATTTCAAAACCAGTTACAACAGCAAAGCCAAGTCTTGTTACAGCACAATACGGGGTGAAATCTCCTGCTACAGAAGAGCCAAAGGTTGAAAAGGTAAAAGAACCAGAACCCAAAATGGATTTGTCCGCTGTAAAAGTCGGTGCGACCGTCAAGCATAAGATTTTCGGTGAAGGTGTTATCGCCAAGCTTAACGACAAGCATATTTACGTTGAATTCAAGGCAGGACAGAAGAACTTTATTTTCCCTGATGCATTTAAGCAGGGGTTCTTGAAGATATGAAAATAAGGAGTAGACGATTAAAGTCTGCTCCTTATTGTCTGTATCTATAAAACTTAATATGATTATTTTAGAAAAATTATCAGCACAAACTGAATAGTTTTTGAAATTTATATAAAAGTACCCTATAACACTTTTTATCGAAAAAAATATCAATGATTATAGTAAATGATAATCTATTGAAATCAAATCAATTATCTGATATACTAAAAATAAATACTGTTTTGTTTTGGAAAAAAGTAGGTATAATAATGAATGTTAATGTAAATCAACAAGAAAAAATTGAATTGTTTCTTCTGGAAATTAAAGAATCCGAATTGTATAGTTCAAAAGAATATTTAATACATTCTATTAGAAAAAATTTTCTTAATTACTTATCTGTATTACGACTAAATGAGTTTAAACCACCGCTATTTTTAACAGAAATATTTGAATTTATCAATAAATTGTTTGATGAAAGTGGGATATATCCAACGAATATGCTTGAATATATGCTTGAAAATGATATTAGCAATTGGATATACTACTACGTTTCCACTTTTTTTAGATCTACATCATCAACTATAACAGATAACGAGATAAAATGTAATAATGATTTGTTTATACTTATATTGACAGGATTTGTTTTTGAGTACTTTAGAGAAAAAAGTATTGATATTAGAACAATAATTCCCAATGAAAAACTACCAACCAATACAAATCAATATGGCTTATCCAAGGTTAATGGTGTTGTCTTTAAAAGGGATTATTTTATTTATGACCATAAGGCATATTTATATAATTTACTAACTAACACATCAGTAATTAATTTTTTCGATAAAATGCCTGGATTTGCAAAAATAATAATAGAACAAGTTACTGATGGAGATATTTTACTTCGACTTGATGAGAGATTGGCTTTACCTGAAAATCAAGCTATTTCATATTCTACATATAATTTCGAAAAATTTCGTGGTCCTCAATTTCATTTCAATAACAGCACTTTTGATAAGAAAAAAACTATTATTGTTCATATTGATAACAACACTTGTGATAAACTGTTAATGGTTATTAAACAAGATTATAATACAATATCTAATGAAGAATTTTGGCATATTGAATTAGAAACACTTCCGTTTATTTCTGAATCAAGTATATACAATCATTTTATCACTGTATTCTTACACGGAATGTATTATCCAAACAGAGATTGTTTTACGCATATCGATTATACAAGAAATCAATACGACATATCTGATTATTTACAAAAATATAGTGATAGCGTTTCGGGCAAACCTATTGATTTTTACACAAGAAGAGAGTTGCATTATAAAATATGGTGTATCGAAAATGGTACATATTCAAGAGAAGTATGGTATAATTTAATGGTTTCTTCATTATCCGAAGTTTATCAAAATTTGCTAAATGAAATTTTATCTTAACCATAACGTCAAATATTTCTTTTAAACTATATGCAAAAGTTTTATGAAATGTTTCCTTAAATTAATATTTATAATAGTTTACTTATTATAGGAGAAGGAGTTAAATATGCCGAGAATTGGAATTACTGCTTATGATTTATTAGTGTCTTGTCCAGGTGATGTTATAGAGTATGTTGATATTATCAGAGAATGCGTTGATAATTTTAATAGAACCATAGGAGAAGCTAATAATTCTGTAATTGAAGTTAAACATTGGTCTACTAATAGTTATCCAGAATCAGGCGATAAAGCACAAGAATTATTAAATAAACAGTTCGTTCGCAACTGTGATGCGGCAGTGGCTTTATTTTGGACAAGATTTGGAACACCTACAGATAAGTTTGGATCAGGAACTGAAGAAGAAATTGAAGAAATGCTTTCATCAGATAAACAAGTATTTATGTATTTTTTAGATGCACCTATAAATCCTTCAAAATTAGATTCAGAACAGCACGCTAAAGTCCTTGCTTTTAGAAAAAAATATGAAAGCAGAGGTATCTATTCAGTTGTTAATGACAAAATTAGTTTTAGACAACAATTTACAAATCATTTGACTATGCATTTTTTACATCTTTTTTCTGGTGAAAAGTCAACATTTGAAAAACAGTTTAAACCGAATATAATAATACAAAATGATAGCTTAAAGATGGATTCTGAAGCTATTGTTGAAACTACACATTTTTTAGAAAGTAAATTTTTAGTCGATAAAAGAATAACTTGTATTGAAAAACTAAAGTCATTGCAAAGTAATAATTTGCCTCCACGAACTACAACCATAAGTGATCAAGCAGATAGTTCACCCGCAAACGAAGCTGAAAAATACATAATGAGTATGTCAGCATATAAGCCTTCAGATTTGCATAATGAGATTATATCAGATAAGATGAAAACTGTTATTACAAATTTTGCATCAGAAAATAGCATAGTAATAGAGCCCTCTTTTTGGAATGTGGGTAATTTAAAAAAAGTTAATTCACTCTTGTCACCGCCGTTTGGTGGTGGAGTAAATCTGCTTGGTAACCAAGAAGAGAAACAACGCTATGAAAGTATAAAGAAATTATATTGGGATATACAAGAATATTTAGAATATATAGATTTTTTCTCATATGTCGATAAAAACTATTATGTTAATCTTGTTGTAACCAATAATGGAAATACATTTGATGAAGACATTGATGTGAAGATAATGGTAGATAAGGGTTTAATTGTTCATCCAGATGATATTATTCTTCCTGATATAAATATTATTGAAAACATTTTAAAAATAGGTTTTATAGAGTTTGCTTTTACAATAAAGGAAAACGATATTATTAACTCATATTCTGAATATCCAACTATAATGCAAGGATATAATTACAGTGATCTTTACCCATTTGGGAAATCAGCAACTGAAGAATATAAGGAACAAAAAGAAGAATTTAAAGATGAAATAAACCGTGTTTTCTGTTACAAATACTTTAATAAAGAAGATAGTGATATTATGTCATTTCACATTAACTATCTAAAGCACAATACTACCATCGCTTTCCCTTCAGTTTTGGTCTTTAAGGATATACCAAAAGAAATAGAATATGAAATCACATCAAAACACACACCTAATATTGCAAAAGGTAAAATTCAAATTATTCATAACAGTTTGGATTAATACAACTTTGTAAAACAAGATATTCTTAAAAAATTGCCTGTACGAATGTACATTATTTTATACAGAGATACACCAAGTGCAGGTCAACTTGTTTGGTCAACTTTTGGACAACTAATTTATAAAAAGTCACGCTAAGTTATGCTAAAGAACAAAAACGGTAATTATCGTATCTTTGCAAACACCGCAAAATACGAAGGAAAAACGTAATTACAGCAAGACACAATAATCAAAAATGCAAGCTCCAAGAGATAATTTCAGCCCTTACAAAGTACGTATTTACGGGCTTTGGGGCAAACGAATTACCTTTTTGGTCTTTAATTGGTCTTTATTAAATGACTTTTTAAATCCGCTCTTTTCAGAAAGGGCGGATTTTTTGTTTTCTGTTGAATATCTTAATTTCAGTATCATTCCTCCAATAATTGATACTGCACCAATAAACTGAAATATCGGAATTGCCTTTAAGGACAGACTGACACTTTCTATTGCGGCAGATATACATAACAATGTACATTTACATCTTGACTTTTCAAAAATACAGGTGTATAATAATAACACAATTTAACAGACGGGAGCTTGTGTTACAGGCTGAGAGGGAGGTATAACCTCCGACCGATAACCTGATTTGGATAATGCCAACGTAGGGACGACTGTAAAGCGCTGACGCTTGCACGTCGGTGCATTTTTTATATGTGCATAAAAAGGAAGCTATCGAAATCGGTAGCTTCCTTTTTTTATTTCCGTCTGTTAAAAATTATTCTAATGGAGGAATTTTATGTACAAGACCCAAATGGAAGCGGCACGAAAAGGAATTATCACGGAGGAAATGGAAGTTGTTGCGAAAAAGGAATACCGCACTCCCGAAGAAATCCGTCAGCTTGTTGCAGAGGGCAAGGTTGCAATCTGTGCAAACAGACTTCACAAGTGCATTGAGCCAAATGGGGTGGGCTCTATGCTCCGCACTAAAATCAACGTAAATCTTGGTGTTTCGAGGGACTGCAAGGACTACGACATTGAGATGCAGAAGGTTATGGCGGCGGTGGATATGGGTGCTGAGGCGATTATGGATTTGTCCTCTCACGGCAACACACAGCCGTTCAGACAGAAGCTTGTTGCAGAATGTCCTGCAATGATTGGAACTGTTCCCGTGTATGACAGTGTTATTCATTATCAGCGTGACCTTGCTACGCTTACTGCAAAGGATTTCATTGATGTTGTACGTCTTCACGCAGAGGATGGGGTTGATTTTGTTACTCTGCACTGTGGAATAACACGCAAAACTATTGAGCAGATAAAACAGCACAAACGCAAGATGAACATTGTATCTCGTGGCGGCTCGTTGGTTTTTGCATGGATGAGCATGACTGGAAACGAAAATCCATTTTATGAATATTATGATGAAATTCTTGACATCTGCCGTGAATATGATGTAACAATTTCTCTCGGTGATGCCTGCCGTCCCGGTTGTCTTGCTGACGCAAGTGATGTTTGTCAGATTGAGGAACTTGTGCGACTTGGTGAGCTAACAAAGAGAGCGTGGGCAAAGGATGTTCAGGTTATGATTGAAGGTCCGGGACATATGCCCCTTGACCAGATTGAGGCGAATATGAAAATTCAGCAGACGGTATGTATGGGTGCACCATTCTATGTGCTGGGGCCATTGGTTACAGATATTGCTCCTGGGTACGACCACATCACTTCTGCAATCGGCGGTGCTGTTGCAGCGGCAAGCGGTGCGGCATTTCTTTGCTATGTAACACCTGCTGAACACCTTGCCCTGCCGAATGTTGACGATGTAAAGCAAGGTATAATTGCTTCAAAAATTGCTGCACACGCTGCTGACATTGCAAAGCATATTCCCCACGCACGGGATATTGATGATGCGATGGCTGATGCACGCAGAACTTTTGACTGGAACAAGCAGTGGGAGTGCTCAATTGACCCCGAAACTGCAAAGAAGATACGTGACGACAGAAAGCCTGAGATTGAGGAAAGCTGTTCGATGTGCGGCAAATTCTGTGCTGTAAGAAGTATGAACAAGGCGCTTGAGGGCGAATATATTGACATTCTGTGAGGTGATGAGATGATTAAGGTAAACGGAGAAGTTGCAGAAAATATTGCAGGAAAGAATGTTGCTGAATATCTTACTGAAAGCGGCTATGACTTGAAGCGTGTTGCGGTTGAGCTTAACGGAGATATTCTGCCGAAAGCACAATACGAAAGCACACTTTTACAGGACGGTGACAACGTCGAAATCGTAAGCTTTGTAGGGGGCGGCTGATATGACAAGGAAAGAATGGCTTGGTGCCCTTGAACAACGACACGGAGCAGACTTACAGCAGAAAATTTCATCAGCCTGCGTTGTTGTCTGCGGTCTTGGCGGACTTGGCTCAAATGTGGCTATTTCTCTTGCGAGGGCAGGTGTGGGGACACTTCACCTGATTGACTTTGACAAGGTGGATATATCAAATCTTCATCGTCAGCAGTATGCAGTTTCACAGCTTGGGATGTACAAGACAGAAGCTATGAAGCAGACGCTTGCAGAGATTGCACCCTATTGTGAGGTTGTAATGCATACAATTAAGTTTACAGAAGAAAATCTGTCGCTTGTTGCTGATTGTGACATTGTGTGCGAGTGCTTTGATAATGCGGAGTGCAAAGCTATGCTTGTGAACGGAGTTGCGGAGCATTACCCCGAAAAGTACATAGTTACGGCTTCGGGAATGTCTGGTCTGCACACAAGCAATACAATTACTACAAAAAAGCTTGGTAAGCGGCTATATATTTGTGGGGACGGAGCAAGCGATGTTGACAATGACGGAACGCTTTTTGCCCCTCGTGTAATGCTTTGCGCCGCACATCAGGCGAACACGGTTCTGCGTATTATCGCAGGCAAATTTGAAATATAGAAAGGAATTTATTATGGAAGATAAACTTATTTTAGGCGGTCACGAATTCAATTCACGCTTTATTCTCGGCTCGGGCAAGTATTCCCTTAACCTTATTGAAGCGGCTGTCCGTGACGCAGGTGCGGAAATTATCACCCTTGCGGTACGCCGTGCAAACACTAAGGAACAGGAAAATATCCTCGACTACATACCAAAGGGGGTTACGCTCCTGCCCAATACATCGGGAGCAAGAACAGCGGAGGAGGCTGTCCGAATTGCAAGACTTGCCCGTGAAATCGGGTGCGGTGATTTCGTAAAGATTGAGATTATGCGTGACACGAAATACTTGCTCCCTGACAACAACGAAACTATAAAAGCTACTGAAATTCTTGCAAAGGAGGGATTTGTTGTACTGCCATATATGTACCCCGATTTGTATGCGGCACGTGACCTTGTCAACGCAGGTGCGGCGGCTGTAATGCCCCTTGCTGCGCCAATCGGCTCAAACAAGGGACTTGCCACAAGGGAGTTCATTCAGATACTTGTGGATGAAATCGACCTGCCCGTTATTGTTGACGCAGGTATCGGCAGGCCGTCACAGGCTTGCGAAGCAATGGAAATGGGTGCGGCGGCAATTATGGCAAACACAGCTCTTGCCACGGCCGGAGATTTACCGCTTATGGCGGCGGCTTTCCGTCAGGCTGTTGAAGCAGGACGAAAGGCATATCTTTCGGGACTTGGCAGAGTTCTTACAAGAGGTGCAAGTGCTTCTGACCCGCTGACAGGCTTTCTGAGAGATTGAGGTGCTTATGGATAACAGATTTTTTGTGGACGGCGAACATCTTTCGCCCTCTGCACTTGAAAAGAAACACCGCCTTGAAACTGACCCTGCAAGCCGTACAAATCATATGGAATATATGGACGGAATGGAGAAAATCAATTCCGACATAATGGAAAAGGTTCTTTCCGAAATGGATAGCTACGATTATTCACGCTACACTGCAAAGGATGTAAAGGCAGCTTTGGAACACGAAACCTGCACAATTGAGGATTTCAAGGCACTCCTTTCCCCTGCCGCAGAGCCATTTCTTGAACAGATGGCACAGCGTGCAAGGCTTGAAACGTCAAAGCATTTCGGCAACACCGTGTATATGTTCACTCCGCTTTATATTGCGAATTACTGCGAGAATTACTGCGTCTACTGCGGCTTCAACTGCTACAACAATATCAACCGTATGAAGCTGAATATGGAACAGATTGAGCGTGAGATGCAGATTATTTCAGAAAGTGGAATGGAGGAGATTCTCATTCTTACGGGAGAAAGCCGTGCAAAGAGCAGCGTTGAATACATAGGTGAGGCCTGCAAGCTTGCACGAAAATATTTCCGTATGGTGGGACTTGAAATTTACCCCGTTAATGTGGACGAGTACCGTTATCTTCACGAATGCGGTGCGGATTATGTCACGGTATTTCAGGAAACCTACGACAGCGACCGCTATTCCGATTTGCATCTGCTTGGTCATAAGCGTGTTTACCCATACCGTTTTGACGCACAGGAGCGTGCACTTATGGGCGGAATGAGAGGTGTAGCATTTTCGGCACTTCTTGGCTTGTCCGATTTCAGAAAGGACGCACTTGCAAGCGCTTTACACGTTTATTTCTTACAGCGTAAATACCCTCACGCTGAAATGTCGCTGTCCTGTCCGAGATTGCGTCCGATTATCAACAATGACAAAATCAATCCCCTTGATGTCCACGAAACACAGCTTTGTCAGATTATCTGTGCATACAGAATTTTTCTGCCTTACGTTGGAATTACCGTTTCGTCAAGGGAAAGCGAAAGCTTCCGCAACGGTATCGTGAAGCTTGCCGCCACAAAGGTTTCCGCAGGTGTTTCCACGGGTATCGGCGACCACGAAAGCAAGTACAGTGGCAAGGAAACAGGCGGAAACGAGGGCGATGAACAATTCGAAATCAACGACGGCAGAAGCCTTGATGTGATGTACAAGGACATTGCCGCAGAGGGCTTACAGCCTGTTCTGAACGACTATATCTATATGTGAGGTGCGTATGAAAAAGCTTGATACAACAATGTATTTTATTACCGACAGCACGAATTACACGGAAGAAGAATTTCTCCGCCGTGTTGAAGAAGCCTGCAAGGGTGGAATAACGCTTTTACAGCTTCGTGAAAAGGAACGTACAACGAGGGAGTATCTCTCTATTGCTGAAAAGGTGCACGAAATTACAATGCAGTACGATATTCCGCTTATCATTGACGACAGGGTTGACGTTGCCCTTGCGATAAATGCAGAGGGCGTTCACGTCGGTCAGTCCGATATGCCTGTTGCAATTGCTCGAAAGCTTATGGGAACGGACAAGATTGTTGGTGCAACAGCAAAGACAGTACCTCAGGCTGTTGAAGCATATGAACAGGGTGCAGACTATCTTGGTGTAGGTGCGATATATCCGACCACGACAAAGGTGAAAACGGTGCTGACAAGCGTTGACACGCTGAAAGAAATCGTGAAAGCCGTACCCATTAAGGTCAATGCAATCGGCGGTCTGAACAAGGATAACATCCACGTTCTCAAAGGCAGCGGAATTGACGGTATCTGTGCTGTTTCGGCAATTATGAAGGCGGATAATCCGTGCATTGCGGCAAAGGAATTAAGGGAGGCTTTCAATGAGTTGCAGAAAAATTAAAACCGCCCTTACAATTGCAGGAAGCGACTCAAGCGGCGGCGCAGGAATTCAGGCGGATTTAAAGACAATGCTTGCAAACGGAGTTTACGGAATGAGTGCCATAACTGCACTCACCGCACAGAATACTATGGGTGTTACTGCAATTTCAGAGGTTACTCCCGAATTTCTCGGTCAACAGCTTGATGCTGTATTCACAGATATTTTCCCCGATGCGGTAAAAACGGGAATGGTAGCAAATGCTGAACTTGTAGGAGTTATTGCTGAAAAGCTTGAATTTTACGGTGCAAGGAATATCGTTGTTGACCCTGTTATGATTGCAACAAGCGGTGCAAGGCTGATTTCAGAAGAAGCGGTTGCTGTACTGAAAGAGAAATTGTTGCCTGTAGCTACACTTGTTACTCCGAATATTCCCGAAGCGAAGGTGCTGTCGGGAATGAAAATTGCTGACAAAGCTGATATGGAGAAAGCGGCAGAGTGCATAAGCAGAACATACGGCTGTGCGGTGCTTCTGAAAGGCGGTCACAGCATAAATGACGCAAATGACTTGCTTTATCAGAATGGCGAAATGACGTGGTTTGAGGGTATACGGATTGCTAATCCTAACACTCACGGGACAGGCTGTACCCTCTCCTCTGCTATTGCTTCAAATCTTGCAAAGGGGTATGATTTGAAACAATCGGTGGGACTTGCAAAGGAATATATTTTGGGTGCATTATCCGCTATGCTTGACCTTGGCAAAGGAAGCGGACCTATGCATCATGGGTATTTATTTCAAGAAAAGAACAGAGCATTATACTAATACATTTTCCAAGAAAGGACATTCTGCAATAAAGTTATTTGATGTAACTTATTACAGGAGTATGCCTGGTCTTTATTTGGTCAACTAAATATGACTTTTAAATCCGCTCTTTTCAGAAAGGGCGGATTTTTATTTTGTATTATGCAAGTTTATCCTGACCAGAATAATACGCAAATGATTACTGCATAACAAAATGAAGCTATTGAAATAGTTTATGTGGTATGGTATAATTAAATAAATTATCGGCTTTTCAAGGAGATGACCTGATGAAACTTTTGATGATACATGCCTGGAATGAGTTTGAAACCTCTTACAGGGGAAGATTTTCAAATCTTCTTTCCTATCCGTCGCTTACGCTTGCGGTGATATATTCGCTTATTCCAAAGGGTGTTTTTGAGAAAATAGATGTAATAGATGAAAACTCTCAATGTGTTGATTATGACAAGGATAAATATGATGTAGTAATGCTTTCTTTTGAAACCTCATCAAGTCTTACGGCATACAAGCATTGTGAGCAGTTCAAAAAAAGAGGTTCGTACGTTGTATGCGGTGGATATCATGCAACTGCTTTGCCTGAGGAAGTATTGCAGCACTGCGACACGGTAATCTGCGGTCCTGCTGAGAAATCAATTCCCGAATTTATTTCGGATTATATTAACGGACACCCCAAACAACTATACAGGAACTATGATGTTTGTGCGGCTGATTTTCCTATACCTGCAAGGGACAAGATCACAAAGAGAAAAAAGCTGAAAATTCCTGCTGTAGTTGCAAACAGAGGGTGTGCAAACTGCTGCAAATACTGTTCCATGAGAACAATGTGGAAAAGCTGTCCACGTCCTGTTCAGAATGTTATTGATGAATTAAAAGAGCTTAATGCTAAAATGGTTATTTTTTATGACCCGAACTTTTTCGGTGACCGTGATTATGCGATGGCGCTTATGAGTGAACTGAAAAAGCTGAAAATACTTTGGGCTTCGAATGCAACTGCTGATTTCGGATACGACCATGAGCTTATGCAGGCGGCTTACGAAAGCGGCTGCAGAGGCGTACTGATTGGACTTGAGTCGCTTAACTCGCAGTCACTTACTGGTGTAGGAAAGCGTTTTCGTGAAACTGACAAATACAAGGAAATAATCGCAAACATTCACAGTCATGGTATGGCTGTAAACGGCTGTTTTGTACTTGGCTTTGACAGCGATACTGAGGAGGAGCTTCTTGCTTTGCCTGAACGTGTGGACAAGCTTGGTCTTGACCTTTGCAGATTTGCTGTACTTACGCCTTATCCGGGCACTAAACTATATGATGAATATGAAACAAGCGGAAGAATAATCACAAAGGAATGGAGCAGATACAATCAGCATAATGCTGTGTTCTGTCCTGTTAACATGACTCCCGAAAGGCTCAATGAAATATACCGCAAGGTATGGAAGGAAGCTTACAGCTGGAAACGCTTGCTGAAAAGGACATTTACTTCCCCTTGGCGGAAAAACGGATATGTTTTCATTCTGCTGGGGGCAAATATCGGTTTTAAATTTCTTGGAATTGACAAGAGGATGAAGAAGTGAAGATAACATTTATTAGGCTCAATATGTTTGAGCATATAAGCTCCGATGCAATGAAGCCTTTGCTTTTCGGAATAATAAAAAGTCTAACACCTGAAAAGCACGAGATTGAATTCATTGACGAAAGAGTTGAAAGGCTTCCTGATAAAATTGAGTCGGATATCATTGCTTTCTCGGTTGAAACGTACACTGCAAAGAGGGCATACATACTTGCAAAAAAATACAGGACGGCAAACAACATTATTGTAATGGGCGGATTTCACGCAAGCGTTATGGCTGACGAAATGCTTGAATACGCGGACACGGTGCTTGTGGGTGACGCTGAGGATACGTGGGAAAGATTTCTGTCGGACTGCGAAAAGGGCGTGCCATGCAAAAAATATATTTCAGATGAAAGCGTGCCCCTTGATATTCTTTATGACGACCCGACAGTTTACAGGCACAGCTATTATGGGATAGGTGTTTATCAGATTTCACGCGGCTGCAAATTCAACTGTGATTTCTGCTCGATAAAGACCATGTACAAATGCGTAAGGCGGAAGTCTGCCGATATGATTGTGCAGGAACTCAGTCGTTCAAAGGAAAAAATCATTTTCTTTGTTGATGATAATCTTTTCTATGACAAGGCTTCGGCAATGGAGCTTTTCAGGAAAATTGCCCCGCTGAAAAAGAAATGGGCTTGTCAGATAAGCATGGATGCTGCACGTGATGATGAATTGCTGCACGAAATGAAGAAAGCTGGCTGTTTTCTGGTGCTGATGGGATTTGAGAGTCTTAATCCCGAAAGCTTGGGTGAGATGCACAAAGCGGCAAATACGTCGTCAGATTATGATGAAGTGATAAAAAGAATATACAAACACAAACTTCTGATATACGGTACGTTCGTCCTGGGCTGTGACAATGACAGGCAGGACGTGTTCCGCCGCACGTTTGAATTTGCGGTAAGAAATAAAATTGCGGTTACAAATTTCAACCCGCTTATCCCTATGCCAGGGACTGGGGTATACAAAAGAATGGAACAGGAAAACAGGCTGATTTATAAGAAATGGTGGCTGTCGGACGATTACCGCTACGGCGAAACGGCTTTTGTTCCGAAGCATATGACCCCTGAACAGCTTCATGACGGATGCCTGAAAATTCGTACGGACTTTTATTCGGCAGGCTGTATACTGAAAAGACTTTTTTCAAATCCGATAAATTTCATTCCGATTAATTTTCTGGTATTTGTACTTGCAAATATCATTTCCCATAAAGAAATACTGAAAAAACAAGGACAGCTTCTCGGAGGTATTCTTAATGAAACTGACATTGATAAAACCTAATATTGGCAGACGTGAACACAGTCTTTATGTTGATGAGGCAAGAATGGAGCCGCTTCAGCTTGGCATACTTGCGGCACTTACCCCTGCAGACGTTGAGGTTGTGATGTACGACGACCGCATGGAGCAGATACCCTATGATGAGCCGACAGACCTTGTAGCAATTACGGTGGAAACCTTTACTGCAAGGCGTGCATATGAAATCAGCGAGGAATTCCGCCGCAGAGGTGTAAAGACCGTAATGGGCGGAATGCACGCAATGCTTATTCCCGACGAGGTTTCGGAGCACTGCGACTGCGTGATTGTGGGCGATGCTGAGCCTGTATGGGCGGAGATGATTGAAGACCATCGCCAGGGACAGCTGAAAAAACGTTACGATCCTGTACAGCCGCGTTGTCCGCAGATAAACGTTATAACCCGCCGTGATATTTTTGAGGGCAAAGGATATCTTCCCATTACCCTGCTGCAATTTTCAAGAGGCTGCAGTCACAAATGCAGTTTCTGTGCTTCGTCGGTGTACTTCAAGGCGCACCATTACTGCCGTCCTGTGGAGGACGTTATAAAGGAAATCAAGGCTCAGAAAAGAAAGCTCCTTTTCTTTGTTGATGATAATATTGTCTGCAACCGTGAAAAGGCAAAGGAACTTTTCCGTGCGCTTATTCCCCTTAAAATACACTGGGTAAGTCAGGGCAGTATTGATATGCTGAACGACACGGAGCTTATGGAGCTTATGGTGAAAAGCGGTTGTCTGGGACTTGTAATCGGATTTGAGTCGATTTCTCCCGAATGTATTTCCGAAATGAACAAGGGCACAAACAAAAAAGGCTCTGGGGATATGTACAAGGAAGAAATTGAACAGCTCAGAAAATGGGGACTTCAGACATGGGCGGCATTTACTGTGGGACACGACGGCGATACTATGGAGTCGATAAAGGCGACCTGTGATTTTGCGATAAGAAACAAGTTCACCTTTGCGGCATTCAACATTCTTATGCCATATCCCAATACACCGCTGTATGAAAAAATGGAACGTGAGGGACGGTTGCTTTATGACGGAAAATGGTGGCTTCACGAGGACTACCGTTTCAATTATGCAAGTATAGTGCCAAAGAATATGACTCCCGATGAGCTTACGGAAATATCATTTGACTGCCGAAGCAGGTTCAACAGTCCGATGTCCATTTTCAAGCGTGCCCTTGAACCACGTACAAATATGCGCACGCCGTACAGATTTGCAACATATCTTATTTACAACCCGCTCTTCAGAAAGGAAGTTTTCAAGAAGCAGGGTATGCGTTTTGGTCTGAAATCAGAGAATGAGGGGGATAAAAATGCTTAAAGGAAAGGTACAGCCTGTCAGCGAATTTACCGAGGAAGAACTCTCGGCGATGTATTCCCTGATGGCGCAGTTTTATGACAACACAGATGAAGTGGTATTCAGACGTGACTTTTTTAATAAGGATTACTGTCTGGTGCTTCGTCACGAAACTGACGGCATAGTAGGCTTTACAACTCAGAAAATCATGGAGCTTGACGTAGACGGAAAGAAGATACACGGCATTTTTTCGGGTGATACAATCATTCACAAGGAACACTGGGGCGACATAGAGCTTTTCAGGGTATGGGCACAATTCTGGTTTGATTTTGCTGAAAATTACGATGAATTCTACTGGTTTCTTATATGCAAGGGCTACAAGACATACCGCATAATGCCTCTTTTCTGGACGGAATTCTATCCGAGTTACCGAAGCGAAACGCCCGCCTTTGAACAAAGCATTATAGATGCTTATGCCTCAACTCTTTATCCAGATGAGTATGACAGTGAAAGCGGTGTAATTGTATATAAGGGCATCAAGGACAAGCTGAAAAGCGGTGTTGCAGATGTTGGAGAACACGAAATGAAGAACAAGGATATTGCTTTTTTCTGCAGGGCGAACCCCGATTACACAAATGGCAACGACCTTGCCTGTCTTGCAAGAATTGACCGTTCACTTCTGAAAAAACGTGTAGGAGATCTTCTTTTCAAATGAGTGTACTGTGCAGAATACTGAATGGAATATGCTGTATACTTTACAGAAAAGAGCACCGCAGATTTACTTCGCCCTGCAATATAAAAAAAGTGCAGGAAAGGTATCTGCTTGACCTGCTTGTAAGGAATGCTGATACGGTTTACGGCAGAAAGCATAGCTTTGGCAAGATAAAAAGCTATGAGGACTTTGCGGAAAATGTTCCGCTTACGGTGTACGAGGATTACGAGGACTACATATCCGCAATGGCAAACGGCGAAAGCAATGTCCTTACGGCTGAAAAAGTTAAGCTTTTTGAGCTTACAAGTGGTTCATCGGGCGGAAAGAAGATGATACCCTACACCCAATCGCTGAAAAACGAATTTCAGCGTGGCATAAAGCCCTGGTTGTACGATATATACACAAGAATAGATGGTGCTTCCGATGGTAAAAGCTACTGGTCAATCACGCCTGTGACGACGGGAAAGACCTTTACAAAGGCAGGCATTCCCGTTGGCTTTGAGGAGGATGCGGAATATTTCGGATTCATTGAACAGGCAATAATGAAAAAGCTTTTTGCTGTGGACGGAAGCGTTAAGTTTTCAGACGACATGCAGGATTTTTACTTCCGCACGGCAGTACAGCTTCTTGACTGCAAGCAGCTGACGCTTATTTCTGTGTGGAATCCTACGTTTCTTACAATTCTTTGTGATTTTATCTGCAGCAACTCAGCCAGGCTTTCGGAAAAGCTCTCTGAAGAAAAAAGAGAGGATTTTCTCAAGGCTGCGAAAGAAAACCGATTTGATAAAATATTTCCGCAGCTTAAGATTATAAGCTGTTGGGCTGATGGAAGTGCTGCTGATTATGTGGGTGAAATACGCAGACGGTTTCCTGATGTATTAATTCAGCCTAAGGGACTGCTTGCAACAGAATGCTTCACTTCGTTTCCTCTTTACGGCGAAACAGGAAGCAGACTTAGTATTTACTCACACTTTTTTGAATTCCGAAATCTTTCCGACGGGACGATTGTTACTGCAGACAAGCTTGAAAAGGGTGAATACGAAGTTATTGTAACCACAGGCGGCGGCTTTTACAGATATTGTATCGGTGACATTGTTGAGGTAATGGAAGTATTTCCCGACTCCCCGCCGCTGATAAGATTTCTCAGAAGAAACGGCATCTCCAGCGACCTTTTCGGTGAAAAGCTTACGGAGGACTTTGTAAGAAACGTCTGCGCATCTCTGGGGACAGAAAATACATTTTGTCTGCTTGCTCCTGAGGGAAACAGATATTGTCTTTACACATCTTCACACAAAATATCAGATGATATGCTTGACAACGCTTTGCGGGAAAGCTATCACTACAACTACTGCCGTCAGCTTGGACAGCTCGAAAAAGCAGAAATAACCGTTGTCTGCGGCAATCCTGCTGACGCATACATAAAACGGCTTTCCGACGAGGGCATGAGAATTGGTGACATCAAGCCTGCATTTCTCAGCACTAAAAGCGGATGGAAAAGCTACTTTGAAATTGAAAGGACGGAATAAATATGCTGAAAATTGCCTTGCTTGCACCTGCGGGCGCTATGCACCGTTACTCGGGCAGCTTTGGAAAATCACTTCATTACGCACCGCTTACACTTACTACACTTGCGGCGCTTGTGCCTGAGGACATTGATGCAGAGGTAAGAATATATGATGAAACAGCTGAAAAAATCCCGCTGGATATTGACGCAGAGCTTATTGGAATAACCTGCATCACAGGTACTGCTCCGAGGTGCTATGCATATGCGGATTACTTCCGCAAAAAGGGCAAAACCGTTATGATGGGTGGGGTACATCCTTCAATGCTTCCCGACGAAGCTGCACAGCACGCAGATGTTGTTTTCACGGGATTTTCGGAGCAGACTTTCCCTGAATTTATCCACGATTATGTAAAGGGGCAGCACAGAAAATTCTATCATCAGAATGCTGATTACACCATAGTGGGAAAGCCGCAGCCAAAGCGTGAGCTGCTCAAATCAAGCCGGTATATTACCACAAAGACTGTCGAGGCGATAAGGGGCTGCTGTCACACATGCAGTTTCTGTGCATACCCTGCGGCATTCGGCAAGACCGTTTACAAGCGTCCCGTGAAAGAGGTTGTTGCGGAAATAGAGGCTCTTGACACGAAGCACGTTCTGTTTCCTGACGTAAATCTCATTACCGACAGAGCATATGCAATAGAGCTTTTCACGGCACTTATTCCTCTTAAAATAATCTGGCTGGGACTTGTTACTTCATCGGTTGGAATTGATGACGAACTTATGACGGTATTCAGAAAAAGCGGGTGCAGAGGACTTCTTATTGGCTTTGAGTCCATAACTCAGGAGTCACAGCAGTACATCCACAAGGGCGTAAACAAGGTTGACAGCTATGTTACACTTATGGAAAAGCTTCACGACAACGGTATACTGGTGCAAGGCTGCTTTGCATTCGGCGGTGACGAGGAAGACGAAAGCGTATTTGACCGCACGGTTGAAATGATAATCAAGGCAAAAATTGACCTGCCGAGATATTCCATTCTTACTCCGTTTCCGCAGACTGCTTATTACAGACAGCTTGAAGCGGAGGGACGTATCATTGAACGCAACTGGGCCATGTATGATGTTCAGCACTGTGTTTACAAGCCTAAGCTTATGACCAAGGAACAGCTTGAGGAGGGTACTGACCGTGCATGGCGTGCTACATATTCAAACGCAAACATCTTCAAAAGACTTGCACCGTTCAATCACAGTCCATGGCTGTCAATTCCTCTTAATATGGGGTACAAGGGCTATGCTGACAAATGGCATAAATTCACCCGTGAGGTAATGTGCGACAATTCGGATATTCCTGTTATTTAATTAAAGAGGGTATATTTATGAAAGTAACGTTTATTCTTCCTGCCATTGGTAAGAAACCTGGCAAAAAATATATCGGCACATGGAAAATGGAGCCTTTGACGATTGCAGTATTAAAGGCACTTACTCCAGACAGCATTGAAACGGAGCTTTTCGATGACCGTATTGAGCTTATTGATTATAACACCCAAACCGACCTTGTATGCATTACAGTGGAAACATACACGGCAAAACGAAGCTACAGGATTGCTGAAAAATTCCGTGAAAGAGGCATTCCTGTTGTAATGGGTGGATACCATGTTACGCTTTGTCCCGAGGAAGCTGCACTTTACTGTGACAGCATTATAGTGGGAAATGCTGAAACGGTATGGAATAATATGCTTGATGACCTGAAAAACGGAAATCTGAAAAAAACCTATCTCGGCGGTGTTGGCGAATACGTTATACAACCTGACAAAAGCATTTTTGAGGGCAAGAATTATCTTCCCGTATCTCTTGTGGAAACGGGGCGCGGATGCTGTCACAGCTGTGAATTCTGCTCCATTTCAAAATTCTACTGCAGTAAATATTACTGCCGCGACCACAGCCTTATCGTTGATGACATAAAGAAATCAAAGCACCGCTACACATTCCTTGTTGACGACAATCTTGTTGCTGACAGAAAAAACGCAATGAGACTTTTTGAGGATATTACTCCGCTTAATATAAAATGGGCAGGACAGGGTACGCTTTCGATGGCAAAGGATGAAAAGCTTCTCAGAACAATGAAGAAAAGCGGTTGTGAAATAATACTTATCGGGTTTGAGAGCCTTAACAAGGCAAATCTTGAGCAGATGAACAAGTCCTTCAACTATGCAATAGGCGAGCGCGACGAGCTTGTCAAGCGTATTCATGATGCTGGTATCGGCATTTATGCAACCTTCGTTTTCGGTTACGACAATGATGATGAACGGACCGTAAATGATGCTCTTGAATTTGCAAAGAAGCACAACTTTTATACGGCGGCGTTCAATCATCTGCTGCCTTTTCCGAACACTGCTCTGTATGACAGACTGAAAGCTGACAATAGGCTTATTTACGACAAATGGTGGCTTGCTGACGGTTACAACTACGGTGAGCTTGCTTTTGAACCTAAGCTGGTATCTGCTGAAAAAATGAGCACGCTTTGCCGTGATGCAAGAAAAGAATTTGCTTCACCTAAAACAGTTCTGAGCAGGGGCTTTGCTTCTCTTGGCAGGACAAGTCCGCTGATGTGGGGATTGTTCTGGGGAATGAACCTGCGCCTTGGAGAAGAAGTAGACCAGAAAATGAATGTTCCGATTGGAGAAAACCTTGATGAACTTCCAAAATAACAGATACACATTGAAATTTGCTGACCCGTCTGATAATGAAGGTATACGTGAAATTTTTGAAAGCGGCAGTTTCAGCGGCGGAATAGACGTTCAGTATTTAAGGAGCAATACGCCTTATGAGTCCTTTTCGGCAGATGGCGATGTCAACAGGATAATGGTTATCATTGACAACAGCAACGGCAGGACTGTTGCTGTTGGCGGTGCTGTTGTAAGATATGAATATGTAAACGGCAGTAAGGAAAAATGTGCCTATCTTACGGGACTGAAGATACACCCTGATTACCGACGGAAGATATCCTTTATTGCAAAGGCATATTCATTTCTGCACAGTGGCATTTCCGATTGCTCACACAGCTACACTACTATTCTTGACGACAACAAGGATGCTGTTGCGCTTTTTGAAAAGCGGCATAAAAACATGCCCGAGTACAGATATCTCGGACATTATACTACCTACTGCTTTCACGGCGGAAAGAAAATTATTCCTGTTGAAACCGACAACACTGATGGATTTGAACAGCTTATGAAAGAACATTTTTCAGACATGAGCCTTGTTCCATGCAACACGGAATATCGTGGCTTCGGTGAAAAGAAGTTTTACTCATACCGTGAAAATGGTGAGATAATGGCATGCTGTTTCATAGGTAATCAGCAGGCCACAAAGCAGTATAGAATGTGTTCATACGGCGGGATATACAAGCTTGTTTCAAAGCTTCCCACAAAGCTTTTCGGATATCCTGAGTTCCCCCGACCTGACAGCATCGTAAATCATGGTGTTGTGTCGTATCTTTACATAAAGGATAATGACCCGAAGCTGTGTTCGGATTTTCTGCGTTCAGCTGCTGCGGAAACAGATTTTTCTTTGCTGATATGGGGAGGATTTGAGAATAATCCTCTTTGCTTTGCTATGGACAGGCTTAAAACCGTGCATTACGGCAGCAGGCTTTATTCTGTTGTATGGGATAACGAAAGTGATATTACAGGTATAATAGGCATGGAGGCGGCACTGCTTTAATGCTGAAACGACATAAATACAAAACAAACCGCAGTTGTTGCTTAAATGCAGCAGCTGCGGTTTTGATATTATTTCAGGAAGATATGCAGAAGCTTTGCGTAAATACCTCTGTTATAAGGCTGATAACGCATTGGCAGGTCCATCCATGTCTTTTTGTCAACAATACTCTTTGTGTGCGAGAACACGTCAAAGCCCTCCTTACCGTGATATGAACCCATACCGCTTTCCCCTACTCCGCCGAAGCCCATTTCGCTTGTGGCAAGGTGGATAATGGTATCATTCACACAGCCGCCACCGTACTGGATACGCTCAGTAACAGCCTTGATATGGGACTTATTTTCAGAGAAAATATAGAGTGCAAGCGGCTTATGCTTGTCACGTAAGATTTCAAAGACATCGTCGAACTTTTCATATGTAAGGACAGGCATAATCGGTCCGAAGATTTCCTCCTGCATTACAGCATCGTCCCAGCTTACGTTGTCCATAACGGTAGGAGCTATCTGCATAGTGTCAGGGTTGGTTTCTCCGCCGTTGACAACCTTATTGCTGTCGATAAGTCCGCAAAGGCGTTTGAAATGCTTGCTGTTGATGATTTTGCCGTAATCGGGATTGGCAAGCGGATTTTCACCATACTGTTTCTTAATCTGATTTTTTATTTCTGCAACAAGCTCATCCTTAATGGATTTTTCACAGAGGACGTAGTCCGGTGCAACACAGGTCTGGCCACAGTTGAGGTATTTGCCGAAAACAATTCTTTTTGCAGCAAGCCTGATTTTTGCGGAGCTGTCAACGATACAGGGACTTTTTCCGCCAAGTTCAAGCACGGCAGGAGTGAGATTTTCCGCTGTATGACGAAGCACCTCTCTGCCAACATTCTGACTGCCAGTGAAGAATACAAAATCAAACTTCTTGTTCAGCAGTTCGGCATTTTCGTTACGTCCGCCTGTTACAACTGCAACATACTCGGGCGGGAAGCATTCCTCTATGATTTTCTTCACCATTTCGCTTGTTGCAGGTGAATATGCACTTGGCTTGACAACAACGGTGTTTCCAGCGGCAATTGCATCTGCAAGAGGGTCAATCGTCAGCAGAAACGGGTAATTCCAAGGGCTCATTACCAGCACATTGCCGTAAGGTGTCGGCTTCTTATAGCTGGTTGACGCAAACTGCGCAAGGGGTGACCAGACATAATGATTTGAAGCAAATCTTCTTGTGTGCTTAATCATATATCCAATTTCCGCAAGCACCATTCCCGTTTCGCACATAAATGCTTCAAAGTCGCTTTTACCTAAATCTGTTTTAAGTGCCTCACCAATTTCCTTTTCGTACTTTTTGACAGTGCTGTAAAGCTTTTTCAGCATTTCAATACGGAATTTCACGGGCAGGGTTACTCCGCTTGCAAAATATTTTTTCTGTTTTTCAAGGATTGTATCAATTGTCATTAATCGTTACTCCAATCTGCTACGGCGTAGTAGAATTTTTCAAGTTCCTTTGCGTTCATAAGCTTAGGAACAGGATAAAGCGGATTGGCTTCCTTATCTGCATGTGAAGCCATAAGAGGGATATCCTCTTTCCTGATTCCGCTGATTGTTCCGGGAATATTCATTTTACGGTTAAGTTCCCTGATTGCGGCGATGAACTTCTTTGCACTGTCTGCATCGGAGTCACTTTCAGATGCGACACCTGCGGCAACAGCAAGGTGATGGAGCTTTTTGTATGCGCTCTCGCCGTATTCCTCAAGAACAATCGGAAGAAGCACGGAATTTGCAAATCCGTGGGGGACATTATACTGACCGCCGAGTGAATGTGCAACGGCGTGAACATAACCTACATAAGACTTTGAGAAAGCGATACCTGCCTTGTATGCGGCTTCAAGCATATTTTTTCTTGCGGTATGGTTTGTTCCGTCATTGTAGGCGGTTTCGATATTGTTGAAAATAAGCTCTGTTGCTTCCAAAGCACAACGGCGGGTTTCCTTGCTGGTTGAGCCGCCGATATAGGCTTCTACTGCGTGGGTAAGAGCATCCATACCTGTTGTTGCGGTAAGGGACGGAGGCAGTGAATATGTTACCGCAGGGTCAAGCACGGCATAATTCGGGATAAGCGTAAAGTCATTCATTGTATACTTATGCTTCTTTTCACTGTCGGTAATAACCGCTGTGAGCGTTACCTCGCTTCCTGTACCAGCTGTGGTTGGGATTGCAACAAGCGGAGGTATTTTCTTCAGCACTTTAAGAAGGCCCTTAAGCTTACTCATCGGCTTATTGGGGTATGCAACTCTTGCACCCACACCCTTTGCGCAGTCCATAGGTGAACCGCCGCCGAATGCAATTATTGCCTGACAATTTCCGTTTACATAAAGTTCTCTTGCAGCCTCTACATTTTTTACAGTCGGATTCGGACAGGTCTTATTATACACAATGCAACGGACAGCCTTTGCTTCGAGTGCTTCAACAAGCTTTACAAAGCTATCTGTGCCGCTTAAAAATTCATCTGTAACAAGAAGCACTGAGCTGATTTTCTTATCGGTCATAACATCAGGTATTTTATCAAGGCTGTCAAGGCATACAGGCTCTCTGTACGGCATTACCGGCAGTGCAATATGGAATGCGCCCTGAAAAATTCTGCAATAAATTTTCTTGGCAATGTTCATTATCAAAGTCCTTTCTCGCTCAAAGCCTCCAGATTAGAGCAAATAATTTCAAGCGCTTCATAGAAATTATCTCTCTGCTCATCAGTAAGACCTTTTCCTCCGTATTCAACTGCGGCTGCAGCTCTTGAATTAATAAGCTCGGCAATCATTTTTCCCTGCTTTGTAAGCTTGAGAGGTGCTCTGTAATTGGTACCCTCTTTTTCAACAAGACCCTTCTTTTCCATGAGTGATACTGCGCGTGAAACGTCAGCTTTATCTCTTGAACACTCGTCAGAAAGCTTTGCGGCAGTTATTCCCTCAGGATATCTGTACATTGTTGTAAAATACACGGAATGAGGACCTTTTAGTCCGTAATCGTTCATTACATCATTGGCAATTTTATGCCAGTAATGGGAAATCTCTGAAATAAAGTATGAAAACTTTTCAAAACGGTCAACCATATCTTCTCTTCTCCTTTAAGTAAATGTTGATTAATCAACTTTGATTATACCGTATTTTCGTTGAATTGTCAACAAAATACGAACACAAAAAACGGCAAGGACCCGCCTTGCCGTTTCTGTATACAATTATTCTGTACGGAGTGCAACAACCGGGTCTTTCTTTGCTGCGCTTCTTGATGGGATAATACCTGAAATAAGTGTAAGAAGCACACTGATAATAACAAGAATTGCTGCTGCGGGAACAGGAAGAACTGCTTTGAGGTTGCTGATATCAGTAAGATTATACATAATGATATTGATCGGAATACACAGGAGATATGTTACAACTACGCCGAGAAGTCCTGCTGTAAAACCAACGATAACTGTTTCTGCATTGAACATTCCTGAAACTTCCTTCTTGGACGCACCGATTGCACGGAGGATACCGATTTCCTTTGTTCTTTCCTGAACGGAAATAAGTGTTATAACTCCAATCATGATGGAGGAAACGATAAGAGAAATTGCAACAAATGCGATAAGAACATATGTGATGGCGTTGATGATTGTTGTAATGGAGGACATCATAATACCGAGATAGTCGGTATACTTAATCTGTTTGAGTTCCTCAACAGAGGAATTATATTCATCAATTGCTTCTACAATTACGTCCTTATTTTCAAAGGAGGAAGCGTAAATATTGATTGTTGCAGGGTATTCTATATCTATATATCCCATTTTTCTGAGATTATCCTCATAGGTGGAATCAGAGAATACCATGATTTCATCATAGTAGAGTGCAGCCTGTTCATCCGTATAGGTTGGAATTGCCATATCAAGAGCACCTGCAAGCTGGTCAGGTGTCATTACTGCCATCTGTGTGACAATCTCTGCTGCATACTGAACCTTAATCTGCTCCTTCATCATCTGTGTGAAGAAGTCAGTCATTTCCTCATCTGTCATGGACTCAAAATACTCTGTAATTTCATCTGCTGAAACTCCGACCTGTGTTCCCAGTGCATCAGCAAGGGTTGCTTCTATTTCCTCACGGGTCATAGCACCGAGAGTTGCGTCAATCTGCTGCTGAACGAATTCAGGTGTAGGGACGCAGCTGATTGAAACATAAGCTGCTGCCTTTCCGTTTGTATCAAGTCCTTCGAGGTATTCAACGAGCGCGGTCTTCTTATCTGCATCGGAAAGGCTTCCTGTTGTAGAGTCAAAAGGAAGTCCTGTAATGACATCTGTATCCGGTGTTTCAAGCTGTGCTTTAACAACGTCTGTTTCGTCAGCCTTTTCGATAAGATACTTTGTAAGGTCGCTTGTATATGCGATATAGCCTGTAAGCATTGCTGTATCGGTATCTTCCTTAGGGCGTACAATACCTGCTACTTTCATTGTAAGGGCATTGTCATAGAGATAACGGAGTCCTGCTTCAGTTTCACGCATATCTGTGTAAAGTCCCGTTGCTTCGTCATAGTGATAGCAATCAGCGTTAAGAATTGTTTTATATTCTGTGTTGCAGATATCCTCATACGTCCACTTTGTTGTACCTCTGTCAGAAAGCTCAACCTTATCAATTGCAGCAGAAGCGAGATCCTCAATCTCTCCTTCGGAAACAAGACCAAGTGCATAAAGAACAATATCATCAAGCTCGTTATTCTTGTCAACAACAAGCACTACTTCGTCATAGCTGTCAGGCCATGTGCCGTACACAACCTCATACTGGTCGAGGATAAGGTCATTTACAGGTGCACCGTTTTCACCGGGAAGAAGCTCCTGCCAGAGTTTCACTCCTCCCATACCGCTCATGGAGGACATGCTTGCCATATTTGCATTGGACATTTCAACCATAGAGGACATATCCATACCGACATACTGTAGCATAAGGTCGATAATGATTTCTTCCAGGTTGGTATACATAATCTTATCATCTACAGTTTCAGTATAAAGCTGCAGGTCAAGGTTATATCCGTACTGAACACCGTTTACTGCTTCTGAAAGCTTGCTTTCCTTATCGGCAAGCTGTGCGCCAATATACTCATTGAACGCTTTCAGGTCGTTTTCGCTGGTTTCGATATTGTTCATTGCGTTAATCATATCGTAAAGAGCGGTTTTCTTGTACACGGCGTCATTCTCGTGGGCTGTTTCCTCGGAATCAACATTCATGAACGCCTCCATAAGTGCGGACATTTCAACGGTTGTTGCTTCAAGGGTAAGAGGATAAGCTGAAAGTGTGCTTTCCTGAACATCATTGATATAAGCTGTCATACCTGTTGAAATAGCAAGGATAAGTGCGATACCGATGATACCGATTGAGCCTGCAAAGGAAGTGAGGATTGTTCTTCCTTTCTTGGTGAAAAGATTTTTCAGGGAAAGCATAAAGGATGTGCCGAAAGACATGGAAGGCTTCTTTGTTTTCTTTGCATCCTTGTTTGCTTCTTCGACAGCCTTGTTTTCGTCAGCAATTTCTTCTTCGGTAAGCGGCATTGAGTCGTTTGTGATAACGCCGTCAAGCATTCTGATTATTCTTGATGAATACTGCTCGGCAAGCTCAGGGTTATGGGTTACCATAACGATAAGTCTGTCCTTGGATATATTCTTGAGGATTTCCATTACCTGCACGCTTGTTTCTGTATCAAGAGCACCTGTAGGTTCGTCCGCAAGGATAATGTCGGGGTTATTTACAAGCGCACGGGCAATTGCTACACGCTGCATCTGTCCGCCTGACATTTCGCTTGGTTTCTTTTTAAGCTGGTCACCGAGTCCCACATCTTCAAGGGCTTTCTTGGCTCTTTCGCGGCGTTCGGCTTTGGATACACCTGAAAGCGTGAGAGCAAGTTCAACATTCTGGAGAACAGACTGGTGAGGAATGAGGTTATAGCTCTGGAAAACGAAACCGATAGAATGGTTTCTGTAAGCGTCCCAATCTCTGTCCTTGAATTTTTTGGTAGAAGTTCCGTTAATAACGAGGTCACCCTCTGAGTATCCGTCAAGACCGCCAATGATATTGAGCATTGTTGTCTTACCGCAGCCTGATGGTCCGAGAATTGACACGAATTCAGATTTGCGGAATTGCAGGTCTATGCCCTTAAGTGCGTGCACAACTCCGTCGCCTGCAGGGTAATCCTTTTTGATTTGCTTCAGTTCCAGCATTGTTATACTGCCTCCAGATTCAATATATAAAAGCATTTGGTAACATTGTTAAGAAAATAACTTTCCAACTACATAATTATACTCTCAAAGCCTTTCCCTGTCAACAAAATCCTGTTTTTTTCACATAAATTTCACTCAATGACAAAAGTCCGCACCAAAAGGCACGGACTTTTGTGAAAAAGAAAGAAAGTAAAGAAAGGAGAATAACTTCTGGAGTTTGTTACAACTGTATTATAGCATATCAATTTACTGCCGTCCAGTGTTTGGTGTACAGATTATTTCCCATCTGTGCTATGACAGCAATTCTGCTGAATAATCCTCATTAATTCTCCATATTCGTTCTGCGCTTCCGCTTATTATCTTTTCAGCTGTTACAACAGCGCAGGACATTCCCTGCTCCTCAGCAAAAGCAATTTCTGCACTCAGATTGCTGTCCAGCAGAGGGGTATAAATCATAAGCGCTCTTGAACCGCCTGACAGCATTTCTTCAACAGGAACACGTGTTATTTTTTTCTGCCCCGCAAGCTGACGTTCAAAACTGAAATCCGCAAGTCTTGTCTGTAAAACGGAAACATCACCAGGCTCAGAAATTGAAATTGCTTCATATATTCCGTTAAAACGGCAATGAACCGTTGACTCAAAACCACATTTAAGCATTCCGAGTGTGGCTGCAAGCATACCCTCTACGGCTCTTTCGTTTTCATAGATATTGTTTCCTCCAACGCTGTCAAGTATAATATTCTGCCTGATTGACTCAATTTCGTCATCAAGTCTTGTCATATATTTGTCGCGCTTTGATGAAAGCTTCCAGTTTATCCGTCGTATAGGGTCACCCTCGATATACTCCCTGTGAGTGTACCCTGGCATTCCTGAAAAGCCTGTTACACTTTCGCTTTCGCTGGTTTCCTCGCTGTCATCGGCAAAACGTGCTGCCTCAACAGCTGAACGAAGAAGCGGCGAGTCCCCTTGTATTTCGGGAATATCTGGAAACACCTTTACCTCATTCATGGAATTAAGGCAGGACATACGAAACTTGAAAAATCCCATAAAATCGTGCAGAAATGCACTTTCTGAACCAATAATATATCGTCCCCACACCTTAGCCTTATAATTGATTTCCACGACACTTTCACTTCTCGGTGATACGCTTACAACATAACAGCTGCAATCGTCCTCGGGGTCAAGTCCACCTGTTGCGGCAATTCTTATTTTTACGGCGGGTACAGGAAAAACACTTCTGTTGCGTACAACAATTCTTAGAGTTGACATTTCACCCTTATATAACATCGTACGATTGACATCGGAAGTTACCGACACCCTGTTATTCTTTGTAAGGAAATATGTTATTGCCAGTGAAAAAATCGGTGCGCAGACAAGCATATATACAAACGTCCAACCGATAGGCGCTGACAAACACAATGCAAAAGCGACACTTATTGCAATTGCAATAAGGTACAGAAAAACACTGATAAACATTTTCATGGCAGTACCCTTATTCTGTCGGCACGGCTATTCTGCCGAGAATTTTTTCAAATGCCTTTTCCGGAGTTTCATACATTGATTTTCCCTTTGGCGAAAGCATAATTCTGTGTGCAAGTGTACATACACAGCAATCCTTTACATCCTGAGGGGTAATGTAATCACGTCCAGCCATAAATGCCCATGCCTTTGCGGATTTATACAGGGCAATACTTCCTCTCGGACTTACTCCAAGTCTGATACCCTCATCATTTCTGGTTTCGCTGACGATACTGATAATATAATTCTTTACCTTTTCTTCGGCACGAACCTGCTTGACCTGCTCCTGCAATTCCACGATATCTTCAATTTTCAGCACGGGTGAAATTTTTGAAACAGGGTTTTCAAACTCATTTCTGTCGAGAATGGAAAGCTCCTCTCCTGCTGTCGGGTAACCCATACTTATTTTCATTGCAAATCGGTCCATCTGTGCTTCGGGGAGATGGTATGTGCCGTATGTTTCAACCGGATTCTGTGTTGCAAGTACCATGAACGGCTTGGGCAGAATATAGGTTGTACCGTCGATACTTACCTGATGTTCTTCCATTACTTCAAGGAGTGAGGACTGGGCTTTCGGCGAAGCACGGTTGATTTCGTCGGCAAGGAGGAAGTTACAGAAAGCTGCACCTTTACGATATTCAAACTCACCTGTTTCGCGGTTCAGCATAGAAAAGCCTGTAATATCCGATGGCATAATATCAGGGGTCATCTGGACACGGCTGAACACGCCGTCCACTGACTTTGACAGTGCTGCCGCAAGCTGAGTTTTACCTACGCCAGGAACGTCCTCAACAAGGATATGTCCTTCGGTAAGAAGTGCGCAGACAGTCTGCATAATAGGTGTACGCTTGCCCACGATTACCTTTTCAATATTTTCGATAAGAAGCTGAATTTTTGCGTCCATAGTTTTTTTCCTTTCTTTAAGCAAGCCCTGTGTCAAGCACAAGGGCAGGATTGATGATAATATCCTTGACCTCGTCACGGGTCAGAAGCTTTGTCCCCTGAGTGCCCTCAAGGAAGATTTCCTGCGAGGTTTCCACAAGGTCAAAGGACTGCTCCAGAACTGCCATGATTTCGGGGATTATCACGTTGTCAAGGGTACTTGCCAGCAAACCGACGGCAAGTATCGGATTGGTTGTTTTTGCGTACTCATCAGCGGCATCTGCAAGTCGGTCAAGCGCCTTGATAAGCCTGTTAAAATAGGAAAGGCTGTCCTCGTACATTGCACCGAACTCTTCGCCGTGCTGATCAGCACTTTTATACTGCTTTTCAAAATCGTCACGGATAGCTGTAATATCATCACGCAGTTTGCTGTAATCGGCTGTCATCAGGCTTGTTATGTCAGACATATTTACGCTGTCGAGAACCATATTCAGTGATGTTATCACGCTGTTTTCCATTTCATTGGCAAGCTGTTTCTTCTCTTTCAGTTCGGGACGTGTTTCCTGTTTGACGTATACGTTGCCGTTGAGAAAATAGTGGTCAATAAGGAATTTTGTAACACGATTCTGCTCGTCAGCAGAGAGGGTAAACATTGTTTTTATTGGAATACCGCTTCTGTCCGTAGGGAGAAGTCCTCCACGGGTGAACTCGGTTATGATTTCTTCCGGTACTTCCTCGGTAACGGCTGTTGTTTCCGTTGTTTTTTCGGTATCAAGGGGAACTGTGGGGAAGCTTTCCGTTGGAACTGTTGTAAGCACGATAGGCTCAGTTTCTGGTACGAGGGGTGCTGTTGTGACAGCGGTTTCCTGTCCTTTCAGTTCCACATCTGTAACGGCAAGCTTATCACCAAGCTGTTCCTTGGCTTGCTCCTCGGCTTTCTGGATTTCAGCCTGAAGCTGTCCCTGGACGATTGCTTCAGCGAGGGTTTTATCCTTTGTTGCGGCTTCCGCGACGTACTTTTCGGTGAAGTGTGATGCAAGCAGCACGCTTATCGTGCCGACGATTAGGATTGCTATTATTTTTATTGTTTTCATCAGCACGACTCCTTTCGTTCTTACTTGCTGAAATCAAGCATTAAAAGCTTTTTGCCGTTGGGTAATTTTTCTTCAGATTTATTGCACAGCAAATAATCAATTTGCTTCATTGCATTGACAAGACCGTCCTCGTCAATCTGATTGTGGACGCTTTCAATTCCGTCGAAAGCGTGGAGATACGGCGAGTCGGAAACAAAGCCATCGCCTGTATTTATCTGAATTACGCAGGAAACCTGCTTGGGGCTGACCTTATTTACGACACGTTGAAAATTTTTGTAGCCGATATATTCAATCAGCAAATCAGCAACCACGAAATCCGCTTCGGGCAACTGAACAATTTCGTCCGTCAGGTCGGCGCAGATAAATTTTGCTACACCGTTCAAGTGCGGGTATCTTTCACTGCATTTCTGCAGATATTCGTTGTTGACGTCAACACCGTAGACCGCGTTATATTCGGCGGGGTTGATATGTTCAAGTCCGTTTCCGCCTGCAATGCCCAGTATCATAATGCTTTTGCAGGGGTAGCTTTCAAACTGCTGTTTCATCATTGAATTGAGCGTCTGCAACTGCATAACGCTGTCAAGGCTCATATGATTTTCGTAGTCGGACAGGCTTACTTCTTCCCAAGGGTTTTTCATTTTTATAAAACTCCTTTAGTTATTATTTGCAAAATCAATTCAACATTATTTTTCCAAATCTCCGATTGAAAACGATATATGTTCAACGTTTCCGCTTTCATTGCAGGTAATGCGCACTATAAATTGTGAATTATCATCTATATCAACCTGTACTGTTGAACTGCAACTTGTTTGAGTTACATAATCAAATGCTCCAAAATATTTTTCTACATCTTTCATATTACTGCAAAATGATAATCCATTTACATATATTGGACAATTCTCACTGAAAATTACAGACTTTACATATCCGTTGTATATATCTCCTGATAAGCTTTCATCAACAATTCTTGCTGCACCTACATATTTGCCATCATAATTTATATTCACATCAACCAAAGCGTTATCATCGCTTTGATAAAAAATCTGAAACTCAAAATCATCTCCAAAATTTTTCAAGCTAATAGGTACATCTGCTTTTCTATCATTTATCAATATGCACTCTTTTAAAGTTTCATATGTCCAGCCTGCTTCAATAGGTACACCAACTTTTTCAACCTGTGTGCTTTCATCAGTCTTACAGCTCGACAAGCTCAACACAACTACGATTGCTATAAATAATGATAAAATTCGTTTCATATTATGTTCCTTTCTGTTATGTTTAAATTGCGAATTATCAATAAAGCTTCTTCCCTCCGAAATCCTTTTTACGCACAGAAGCTATGCAGAAAACGTACATTGCGGCTGTTGCGGCGGCGAGGACAAGACAGCGGAGAAGCTGGCTTCCTGCGCTGTTGGAAATCACAAGCATATTGCCAAGTCCAAGTGCTATTCCTGCAAAGAGGGACATGAACAATGCGGTGGACTCCCTGTCGGTTGCGAGGGAAACAAGCATATTTACCGTGCCGCAGAGGACATAGAAAAGAAGCACTGCGGCGGATGCGGCGATTATTGTGGGGACGGGTGCGGTTGTGAAGTCCGTTGCGGGCTGTCCCGACATTACACGGAAGCCAACGAAGTCACCTGACCACACGTTGCTGAAATTGAACGCTCTTGAACAGATGATAAGGTTGATTGCGAACATTACTCCAAAAAAGACAGCGCTGTTCACGAGGTAGGTCAAAAGCTTGCCTGCGAGCCAGTTTGCACGGCTGCCGCAGCGGAGGATTTCTATTCCGCCGAAGCCGCTGTCGAACATTATTCCGCAGACCACGAACAGGTAAAGCGGCAGGTAGATGAACACGATATTCATCGGGTCGGTAAGTATAAGAAACAGCACTTCCATTGCCGAAAATGTTACCATTCCTGCCATGTCGACATATTTATGGACGCTTACAACTGCCACAAATGCGATTACCGCGAGGGCAAGGCACCATCTTGCCGCAGGGATATGCTCGGAAAGGCTGAAACGCAGTCCTCTCAGTTTCATCTGCGGTCACCTGCCTTTCCGTAGAGGGTAAGCAGGATTGCGCTTGCTGTAAGGATAAGGGGCACGGCGAAACGCTGTAGAGTTATTTCTCCGCCGTAGATTGAGGGTGCAATATCAAGTGGCGGATAGAAGCGTTCAAGTTTAAGATGCGGGAAAGCGTAGATACACAGCAGATACAGCACCTGCGGCATTACAAGCGGTACGTAGCGATGGTGGTTTACGAAAGTCAGGCCGTAGGAAATTGCGGCATAGCCAAAGCCGAAAGTGATTGGCAGGACGAGGCATTTTGCCGCAAAAGAAAAATCGGGTACTCCGCCTATGCAAAGACACACCAGAAGCAGTGCAAGCTGTGGGATAACCAGGGCAAGCGCACCCGAAATTCCGCTTGTGAGCAGACGTGCAAGCTGGTATCCATTTTTTCGGAGTTTGATTGTCATAAGCGTTCCGAAACGGGTTTCTTTTTCCTGCATAATCATTACGGAGTACGGCATTGCTGCAAGTACGGGTGCGGCGAAAGGCAAGGCAAGAGCCTGTGCACTGGTATAGAGGGTTTCAGTTCCGCCTGCTGTCAAATAGTACGCCATTGCACCAAAAAGCAGGATTGCGTTGAGTGCGATGCTTATAAAAAAGGCCGGCTCGGTTATTACACGCTTTAAGTCAGTTGACAAGAATTTCATCGTGCACCTCGATTATTTCTGCAACAGTTGAATTTTCGATACGAAATTTTTTTGTACAAAGGGAGTCTATATCCTCGGCAATATGGCTGGCCAGAACGATTGTTGCACCTTGCTCATTAAGTTCGGTAAAAAGCTTTCTGATTTCGGCAACAGACTCTGTATCAAGGCTGTTCATCGGCTCGTCAAGGACAAGCAATTCAGGTTTGTTCATTACCGCCTGAATTATACCTAATTTCTGACGCATACCGAGAGAATATGTGCGGACTCCCCTGCGGTTTTTAGGGTCGAGTCCCAACCTTGTCATAAGGGCACAGATTTCCTCCGTTGGAACGGGATTTACGCTCATTGAGTTAAGGATTTTCAGATTTTTAAGACCGCTGTAATGCGGGATAAAGCCAGGGGTTTCAATCATTACCCCAAGCGACTCAAAAAAACGGTTTTGTTTTGTAAGGTTGACTCCGTCAAAGGTTACGCTGCCCTTATCGGGAACAAGCAAGCCTGTCATAAGTTTGAAAATAACGGTTTTGCCACTTCCGTTTCTGCCGACGAAGCCGCATATTTCACCTTTTTCTATTGTAAAGCTTACAGATTTCACAACGGGAACTCCTCCGAAGCTTTTGCTGACGTCCTGAAAACGGATATAACTCATATGAAAAATCCTTTCAATTTTACTACTTACAATTATAATATTTTTCCCTATAAATGTCAACTTATAAAGCCAATCAAGTAAAAAAGGCGGATATATAATCCGCCCCTAATCAATATCAATTTTTATTTGTTCTTCTTCATTTTCAAGTGCAAAGCCTATTATTCTGCTGTAGAAATCAGTAGGGTTAAGCAGGATTTTATCCTTGATAACCTTAGCCTGGTCATAATCGGGTGCATAAAGGGAAATCCTCATCAAATCAAAGTTTGTATCCTTGATTCTGCAATTGACCTCACAACCGTTTGCAACCTCGGTTATCTCTATATCCGCTTCACTTTCACGTTTCAGACGTGCAAAATAGTACATTGCTGTTTTAAGCAGCTTCTTACGGAAATAGTATGGTATGGAGTCATTGAAATACTCGGCACCGTATTTTCCCTTTTCGGTTGCTTCAATGTAAATTTCTCCGTTGCGTTCAACACGGACAACCGACTCATTCTTCAGCAGGTCGCCCATTGCTTCCGTATAATAAAAATAATTTATTATTTCACTTTCCTGCACGATTTCGTAAAGCTGCTCTTCTGTGACGGGATTTTTCAGCTTGTCAAGGAGATAACACAGCATCACCTTTACGTCGTGGGCGGAATACATTTCTATATTATTGAATTCGTTCATAACATCTCCGATATGGTTTTACATCATATTATCTATCTTTCGGTTTCCCTTAGGAAGCTGAGCGTCAAGCGGAAGTTCTTCCATTTCCCAATCCTGAGTTTCGGAAGCTGTATCGGGATTTTCCTTTTTTTCTTTCTGCATACGCTTCAGATATTCGCTTCTTTTGTAATGCAAGCCGCTGGTGTTTGCCATTGGTCTTGGCTCGTCAATTGCGATAATGAAATCGGGATAACCCTCCTGCAAAGAAAGATAGTCCTTTTCCTTATACAAACGAAGAATATAGTCGCTGAGCCATATTCCGTATCCGCCGTATGCAATGAAATACAGACCTGTAAGTATACCGCAGCTGCCCATAATAAGTGCTATTAAACCATACAATGCCCCTGCCGCATATATTGCTATAATGACGTAGAATGGTTTTCTTGCCTTGAAGAAATAGGCACCGAATGTCAGCAGACCGATTACAAGCAGAAACGCCAGATAAAGATATGGAATTTCAACCGCAAGGTCGCTTTTTTCGTTTGTACCATTGGCATAGTTCATAATTATCTGTCCCATGAAAGCAGTTCCGCCTGCAAGCATAGCAAGGGTACGGATAAAATAATACAGCGTAAGAATAAGCCAAACACCCGCTGACGGAATCATTGCCATCCAGAAAGCTGTCTTGAAGCTTTTCTTCATTGTGGTGTAACGCTGATGATTGATTTTATATTCCTCTTCACGTTTCAGCGAAGGCATATCATCACCTCATGTTGTCATAAATCAGAAATTCGGATAGTTAAGCATATGTGAAAGAATAGCAAGATTTGCTGCTGCTTCAACGCATGGCACTGCTCTCGGAACGACGCATGGGTCGTGTCTGCCCTTGATTTCGAGAGTTTCGTTTGTAAGTGCGCTGATGTCCACAGTTTCCTGTGGTTTGGAAATAGATGGAGTAGGCTTGAATGCTACTCTGAACACGATTGGCATACCTGAGGAAATACCTCCGAGGATACCGCCGTGGTTGTTTGTCTTAGTGAGTACGTGACCGTGTTCATTTACATAGAACTCGTCGTTATTCTGGCTTCCGAGCATTTCTGCTACCTGGAAGCCTGCACCGAATTCGATACCCTTTACAGCTGGAATACCGAAAACGAGCTGTGCAATGCTGTTTTCGAGTCCCTCAAAAATCGGAGAGCCGATACCTGCGGGAACGTTTGTGATTACGCACTCGATAATTCCGCCTACGCTGTCGCCTGCTTCTCTTGCCTTTGCAATATCGGCAACCATAGCTGCTCCCTTCTTATCGTTAAGGGTTGGGAATTTCTTGTGACGCAAAGCAACAATCTGCTCCTTTGTAACCTCACAAGGATTGAATTTTTCTTCCTTGATGTTGTGTACCTGAAGAATATGTGCACCTGTATAGATGCCTCTGCGCTCAAGAATCTGGCCACAGATTGAACCTGCAAAGCAAAGCGGTGCGGTAAGTCTGCCTGAGAAGTGTCCGCCGCCTCTTACGTCGTTGAAGCCCTTATAGCGGAGTGCGCCTGTATAATCGGCATGACCGGGACGAGCAAGCTTGGAAAGGTTGCTGTAGTCCTGTGAATGGGTATCGGTATTATTGATAAAAGCGGCAAGAGGAGTACCTGTAGTATAATTGTTATGGATACCTGAAAGGATATTCGGCATATCGCTTTCACGGCGAGGTGTGGAAGTAGCGTCCTTTTTAGGGGCGCGTCTTGCCATAAAATTACGGATTTCCTCAGGGTCTATATATTCACCTGATGGAAGCTTATCAAGAACGACACCTATTGCGGGGCCGTGAGATTCACCGAAAATTGACACTGTTAAGTTATGATTCCAGAATGATGACATTTATTTTTCAATCCTTTCAGCACGGGTTAGTTACCGATTATCTCATAGTTTCCGCCCAAAGCGGCAAAATCCTTCCAGAAATCGGGGTAGCTTTTTGTTACTGCCTCTGCGTCGGTAATTACGAATTCACCATCCGACATTGTTGAAGCGATTGCCGCAGCCATAACAATTCTATGGTCGTTGCAACCATTGATTTTACCTGCGTGGAATCCCTCAATCGGAGCAATTTCCAGCGCATCGTCGAACACAGTAATTTTTCCGCCTACGGCATTAAGCGCATCTGCTATTGCTGCAAGACGGTCGCTTTCCTTTATTTTAAGGCGCTTTGCACCGGTTATACGGCTTATTCCGTCCCCGAAGCATCCCAGCACCGTCATAATCGGCACAAGGTCGGGAATATCGGAAACATCCGCCTCAAAGGCTTTCAGCTTAACATTGGAAGCACCTGTATTATTATAACCCATTTCCTTAATAATTTCAAGGATTTTTTTATCACCCTGCACGGAAGCACTGTTGAGGTTGTCAACAACAATTTCCGAGCCGAGTGCGTTTGCAACATAGAAGAATGCCGCCTGAGAGTAGTCACCCTCAACGATACAGTCTGCGGACCTATATTTCTGTCCACCCTTTATATTATACACTGGGTAGCCGTTTTCGTCCGCTGTTTCATTGATTTCAATGCCGAAGCAATTCAGTGCACTGACTGTCATATCTGCGTAAGGCTTTGACTCAAGACGTGATGTAAGACGGATAACTGAATCCTCCTCGCAAAGAGGAAGTGCAAACAGAAGTCCAGTAATAAACTGCGAGGAAATATCCCCTTCCAGCAAATATTCACCGCCTCTTAGCTTGCCGCTCATTGTAAACGGCATAACGCCCTCATCACGGGTGATTGTTACTCCATATTTGCTCATTTCACGGATATACGGTGTTATAGGTCTTTCGGGAAGTTTGCCCTTGCCGTGAAATTCGCATTCGCAGCCGAGAGCAGCTGCAATCGGAATTATAAAACGAAGCGTTGAGCCGCTTTCACAGCAGTCAACAACAGCCTTTTCCGCAGGCTTTTTTATACCCATAACGGTATATGTGCTGTCATCGGAAAGTATATTTGCACCGAGGGCATTCATTGCTCCAACGGTTGCGTCAATATCCTTTGACACGCTTATATTTGACATCTCGGACACGCCGCCTGCAAGAGCTGCGGCGATGAGCATACGGTGCGAAAAGCTTTTTGAGGAAGGTGCTTTAACCCTGCCGATAAGCTTTGATGGGGTAATTCTTACTTTCATTCGTTAATCCTTTCGAAACGGTTACTCTGTATATTCGGAAAGCATTGCAAAGAAAGCTTCCACAGGCATTTTCTTAATCATTGAAGCACCTATATCACAGCAGATGATAATATTTATGCTTCCGCCGAAGCGCTTCTTGTCATTGATACAGCCGCCTGCAAGCTTATCGGGAGCAATATCCACGTCATTATCAAGTCCGTAATAGCTGAGGCAGTTCTTAAGTCTGCCGTATGTGCCGGGTTCAGCCATGCCGTTTGACTCGGCAATTGCAGTGATAAGCTTCATTCCGATACCTACAGCCTTACCGTGAGTAATACCTGTATAGTTGTAATACTGCTCAATTGAGTGACCGATTGTGTGACCGAAATTCAAGAGCATTCTTTCTCCCGTATCAAATTCGTCAGCCTCAACAACGTCACGCTTTATTGTTACGCACTGTGCGATAATGTCGTCAAGCACGTCCTTGTTCTTACGGAGTGAGTCAACTGTATACTGTTCAAGCTCGGAGAAAAGGCTTTCGGACTTGATCATACCGTACTTGACAATCTCACCCATTCCGTCGATGAAGAATTCTTCATCAAGTGTATCAAGTGTACCTGTGTCGCAAAGAACAAGCTTAGGCTGTTTGAATGCACCTACAAGGTTCTTTCCGCCGTCAAGGTCAACGGCTGTTTTGCCACCGACGGAGGAGTCAACCTGAGCAAGAAGAGTTGTCGGAAGCTGAACAAAGTCAACGCCGCGAAGATATGTTGCTGCCGCAAAGCCTGTAATGTCACCTACTACTCCGCCGCCAAGTGCAACAAGGCAGTCACTTCTGCTTATTCCGTTTTCACAGAGGAAGTTCCATATTTTTGCAAGAGTTTCCGTGGATTTTGACTGTTCACCGTGAGGGAAAACAAATTTGCACACCTCATAACCCTCGCTTTCGAGAGCTTCAACGACAATTCTGCCGTAAAGGGCATCAACGGTATCATCTGTTATAACCGCAAGCTTCTGTGCTTCGGTTATGTTACTGATATATCCTCCGCAGTGGCGAAGCAGACCTCCGCCGATAAGCACATCATATATGCCTGATGCGGTAACGGTAATCTTTTTCAGTGACATATTATCTCCGTCCATTCCTGATAAATTTATTTTGTAGTGGTAAGATTTACTTGCCCATAGGTCTGCCGAGGAAGTTTGCCATATTTCTGATGTTTGCCATTACAGACTCGAACTTTTCAGGGGTAAGCTGCTGGCTTGCGTCGGAAAGTGCGCTCTTAGGATCGCAATGAACTTCAATTTCGAGAGCATCTGCACCTGCAACGATTGCAGAGAGTGAGAGAGGCTCAACAAGTGAAGCGATACCTGCTGCGTGAGATGGGTCAATACAGATTGGAAGATGTGTCTTCTGCTTGAGGAGAGGTACAGCAGAAATGTCAAGGGTGTTTCTTGTCCATGTTTCGAATGTACGGATACCTCTTTCGCAGAGGATGATATTCTGGTTGCCGCCTGCCATAATGTACTCAGCAGACATAAGAAGTTCTTCCATTGTATTCGCAAGACCTCTCTTGAGGAGGACAGGCTTGTCAGACTTGCCGAGAGCCTTGAGAAGCTCAAAGTTCTGCATATTTCTTGCACCTACCTGAATTACGTCAATATCTGCAAAAAGGTCAAGGTCAGCGCCGTACATGATTTCTGTTACGATTGGAAGACCTGTTTCCTTACGAGCCTGAATGAGGAGGTCAAGGCCCTCCTTGCCGAGTCCCTGGAAAGAATATGGTGAAGTTCTTGGCTTGAATGCACCGCCGCGGAGCATTGTAGCACCTGCTTTCTTACAAGCGATAGCTGTCTTCATAATCTGGTCTTCTGTTTCAACAGAGCAAGGACCTGCAATAACCTGGAGAGAGCCGTTACCGATAACGCAATCTCTTACAGGAATTGTTGTGTCGTCAGGATGGAACTTACGGTTAGCCTGCTTATAAGGCTCCTGTACACGACGGATACTTTCAACGCAGTCCTGTACCATGAGTGAATCAACATCAATTCTTGATGTATCGCCAACAAGACCGATAATATTCTGATTTGCACCTTCAATATGATTAGCTGTTACACCTTTTGCTCTGATAATTTCTTCAAGTCTTGCTACAGCCTCAGCCTGCGCACCTTTTTTAAGAATAACAATCATTTTCTTTTCCTCCGAAATTTAAAATTTTATTTAAAAGCGTAGGGTACATTTGCACGAAACGTTTTTATTTACTTTGTAACAATAGTTGTGTCCGGGAGCTTATCGGTCAGTGAAGTCATGTCCTCGTCAGAAACGTCAATACCCTCAATGTATAGCTTTTTGAGTCCTGCAAGATTTGTCAGAGGATTAAGATTTGAAACGGGATTTCCGCCAAGCTTTATCCAGCCGAGGCTTGTAAGGGACATAAGAGGTTCAACATCTGAAACCATATTGTTTTCAAGATAAATCTCCGTCATATCAACCATATTCATAACAGGAGTAATATCTGAAATCTGATTGTTCTGCAAATGGAGTCTGTCCATACGCTTCATTCCGCTTAATGCGGAAATATCGGAAATTGAGTTGCCGTTAAGACGAAGCAATGTGATTTCTGTCATTCCTGCAAGAGGAGTAATATCGGAAATATTGTTTTCAGACAGGTCAAGCACTTCAAGTCCCAACAGACCGTCAAGTGCTGAAATATCGGTAATATTATTTGAGCGCAGGTAAAGATCCTTCAGGGAAATAAGTCCTGCAAGCGGTGTAATGTCGCTGATATTGTTCTTGAACAGAGAAAGCGTCTGAAGATTTGTCAGACCTTTAAGAGGAGTGATGTCGCTGATATTGTTCTGATATATATGAAGTTCAGTAAGATTTACCATATACTTCAGATCCTTGATATCCTCATCTGTAAGCTCCATATTATTGAGGGTAAGCGCAGTAAGGCTTGTACTGTACTCCACGCCTTTTATTGTAATGAACTGAGGCAAGTCGGACATTACCTCCTCCTTTGCCGCAGCGGCTTCGCTTACAGCAGGATTATCCTTGCCCAACATGAAATCGGACTTATCCTTGAAGCCGATATTCGGTGAGGTTTCTGCTTTAAGAGATTCCACCTGAGATTCAAGTTCGGCAATTCTTGATTCATAGCCTGCCGAATCAAAGGTTTCAGCAGGTTCAGCACCTGCTGTTTCCTTATCCTTACAACCTGTCAGGGACAACGCCATTGCAGCGGCCAGCAGTATGCCGAATGCACTCCTTATTTTTTTGTTCATAATCATTTTCCTTTCAAAACAAAAACAGCCTGTGACACCTTTGCCGCAGACCGTTACAAACAATAGTTATTACAACATCAGCTTTACAATTCTGTTATCGGCAATATATTTTTTTACGGCATGGAAAGTAAAACCCATAGCTAAAGTAAAAGCCTGCGCCTGCAAAAAATATAAAGTTAAAAAAGCCAAGAACAGAATTTACAGCCTTCATACTTTTAACCTCAAAATTTAAATCTACATGGTTTATTATATACCTACAACAAGCTATTGTCAAGGTTTTTTGCAAAAAAAATGTCAAAACGTAACTTTATTCCATTTCAGTTACAATATGTAAACTTCATTTACCAAATTGTAATTTGTATTACAATGTAAAGTGTGATATAATTGTTTCATATTCTGAAAATAAACTGTAAGGGGTTTTAGATATGACCGATGAAATAATCCGCAGACAGGTTCTTCCTGTTGCAAAGAAAATAAACGAGGAAGTCAAAAAAGCTGTTATAGGAAAAAATGATATTATTGTCAAGACCCAGCTTGCCATTATCGCTGGAGGGCACATTCTTCTCGACGATATCCCCGGAGTAGGAAAGACGACCCTTGCCCTTGCTTTTTCCAAAGCTATGTCCCTTGACTATAAGCGTATGCAGTTTACTCCCGATGTACTTCCTGCTGATGTAACGGGTTTTACTGTTTACAACAAGCAGACAGAACGCTTTGAGTACAAGCCCGGTGCGGCGCTTTGCAGTCTGTTCCTTGCAGATGAAATAAACCGTACCTCCAGCAAGACTCAGAGTGCACTTCTTGAGGCGATGGAGGAAGGTTCTGTAACTGTTGACGGTGTTACACACGAGCTTCCCAAGCCGTTCATTGTTATTGCAACGCAGAACCCTATCGGTTCTGTCGGCACGCAGATGCTCCCCGAATCTCAGCTTGACCGTTTCATTGTCAGGCTGACAATGGGTTATCCTGACCTTAACAGTGAGATACAGATTCTCAAGTCAAAAGGCTCAGACAAGCCTGCTGACAGCATCGTTCCTGTTGCAAATGCTGATGATGTGCTTATGCTTCGTGCGGCGGCTGAACAGATTTTCGTAGATGACCGTGTTTACAAATATATCGCTTCAATTTCGTCGGCAACCCGTACTCATCCTCAGATAAAACTCGGACTCAGTCCGAGAGGCTCGGTTGCCCTTGCGGCAATGGCCAAGGCTACTGCACTCCTAAGCGGACGTAGCTACGTTATTCCCGATGACGTAAAATACATTCTCAATGATGTTGCTGAACACCGCATCATCATTTCTCCGAAAGCAAAGGCAGCAGGGGTAACTGCGGCTGATGTAATCCGTGACATAAGTGCACGCATACCCGCTCCGAAAATCTGAAATCCGAAAGGACAAGCCTTATGAGGTTATTCTATTTTTTTCTTCTGATTTTTTCGGTAATCTTCCATGTGCTTTACAAGGGTGACCTTTCTTTTATCCTGCTTGGATTTGTTATTATATTTCCTGTTTTCATGCTTGTGATACTTATTATCACTTCAAGGGCGGTAAAGGTCACGTCGCACTTTGAACAGCTTTCGACGTCAAGAGGAAACTCTGCGGTGCTGAAAATAACAGTAAAAAACCGCTCTGTATTCCCTGTTGTAAGCTGTTGTGCGGAAATAAGATACACTCCGTCTGTGCCGTTTGAAGCGCCTGCGGTAAAGAAATTCAGGCTCAGTGCTTCGGTTGGTGCACGCTCCGAGGAATGCTTCGCCCTCAACATAAAGCCTGAACACTGCGGAAGCACTGACATTTTTGCAGCAAAAATAAAAATCCGTGACATAATGGGACTTTTTTCAATTCCGATAAGAACAAACCTCAGTGGAAAAATCATTTCCCTGCCTGTAATTTATCCGATACAAGCGGCAATTGAAAGCAATCCAGCTTCATCTTCGGAAAGCAGTACATTTTCTTCTGTAAAACCGGGCGACGACCCATCGGAAATATTTGCGCTGCGTGAATACCGTGAGGGTGACAGCAGTACACGAATTCACTGGAAACTCAGTAGCAGAGGCGAAAACTTTATTGTAAAGGAATTTTCTCTTCCTGTCGGATGCAGGATACTGATAGTTACTGATTTCTGCGGTTGTAAGAATGCGTCCGCGGCTGACAGAATACTTGATGCTGCCTTTTCAGTTTCAGAATTTCTCACTGGATATGGCACTGCCCATTCGATAGCATACGCCTGCGCTGACGGCACAATACATTCTCAGGAAATCACTGACGAGAATAATTTCAGCTCTGCCTCTGCGGAAATATGCGGCGTACTGAAAGATGCCGCATTTGAGATTACTTTTGCTGAAGCTGTTTCAGCAGATGGTTCGTACCATGTGAGAAATAATTTTTCAAGAGTTATTGTTTTTTCCGACAGCACTGATATTGCCCGTGCGGAAGAGTTTGAAGCAGTCTGCGGAGAAGCACGGCTGACAATAATCTGCACCGGTTCACCCTGCGCATCCGATGATGTTGAAAAATACCGTGCTGAAATTATTTATGCTGATGCTGAAACTCTCAGCAGCCGTGAACTGCTGATTATTTAAGAAAGGAGGTACGGCAATATGACTGAACTTACAGCTTCCGTAACTGTTACTGCCGCAGTAAAAAAAGCAGGAACAAAACCTACTCTGCAAATGCAGGCGATACGCTTCATTATTGCCGTACTTGGCTGCTGCGGCTCTGCGTTTACGTTTCTTACCTGCTTTGATACAGGCGTGAACGGGTTTGCTGTTTTCTCGTTAATTGCGGGAATATGTCTTGTGGCAACCGCTTACAGACTCAGAAAAGTAATTGCCTGCTCAGCTCTTGCTTTATCAGCTGTAGGCTGTATTGCTGCTGCGGTAGCTTTGAGGGATTCATTCTCGTCTGGACTTGCGGGATTTATCAACACCTACTCCTCGCTTGCCTGGGAAAAATACCGCAAAAATCCGATTTTCACAATCACCGAACCTGAGCTTGCCGAGAAACACACAGCAGCTTTTATAATTCTTTCTGTACTCATAATATACACACTTGCCTGCTATCTTTTTATACGCTGTGACGCAGGACTTTACTCGCTTTCGCTTCTGATTGCCCCGACAATTCCCGTTTTTGCAATCGGACTTGAGCCGCATCCATTGGCATTTACTGCACTTGTTTCGTCGGCAGCGGGTTTGATTGTTCTTGAATTTACTGCATCAAACACAGTTCACAGCCAGCAATTTGCCAAATATGGACTGCAATGTGCGGCAGCGGCTTCCGCTGTTTCGGCGCTATGCGTCGGGATTGTTTTCGGATTTGCGAAAATTACGGATTATGAGCGTCCTCAGGCACTCAATGACGTTTTTGACAAGGCTGACACCTACATCAACAGCGGCGAACTTAAGAACAACATCAGGGAAACATTTTCTCAGCTTACGGGAGATTTCTATGTATACGGAGCTATAAATCACGGAAAGCTTGACGAATTCGGAAAAATCAGGTTTGAATTCACAGATGTCCTTCAGGTTACAATGCCCCGTTCTGCTGATACGGTTTATCTGCGAGGCTTTGTAGGTTCTGTATACACGGGAAGAAGCTGGGAAGAGCTTCCCGCGGGAAAGCTCCGTGAGCTTGAAGAAATCACGGGTAATTTCTCAACAGATGGCTTATCTCCGCTTCTGCTGGACAGCTATAATCTGAAAAACGCACCTGCAATACTTCCTAACTACAGCTTCAAGGTGAAAAATATTGCGGCAAATCCTGATTATCTCTATATGCCATACAATCTTGTACCCGAAAGCGTATCACGTTACACAATTGTTGACAACAGCTACTTCAAAGGAACTTCCACAACATATTTCGGACAGGTTTACGACCCTGACAGTTATCACGGTTATCAGAATCTTTTCAGGAAACGCTGGTCTATTCCGTCATCGCTTATTGAAGATGAAGCGGCTTACAGAAACTTTGTATATGAAAATTATCTTGAACTGCCCGACACATTTTCTCCCTCGGAAATTTTTACTCAGAATTACTATGAATACATTACCGCAGAGGAAATTCAGACGGGAAAGAGCACACTTGATGAAATGACGGTATTCAGCAGAAAGCTTTACTACATCAAGGACTGGCTTCGTGACAACTGCACCTACAGCCTTACTACTGAACCGCTTCCAAAGGGAAAGGATTTCGTTAATCATTTTCTTGAATACAAGGAGGGCAGCTGCTCGCATTTTGCCACAACAGCTGTGCTTATGTGCAGATATTCTGGTATTCCTGCAAGATATGTGGAGGGATATGTTATTACCCCTCATGACATTGATAAGAGTATTCCTGTCGGGGCAACTGTTACCGTTGATGTTGAGGACACTCACGGACACGCGTGGGTTGAGGTCTACATTGATGGCTATGGCTGGTATCCGATGGAATTCACCTCGGGCTACGGCAATGTGAGAACAGCTTTTCCTACTGAAACAACTGTTACTGAAACTGAACCTGCTACAGAAAGCTTTACAGAAGAAACCACTGAAACAACTGTTGATGCTGAAAGTGAAGAAACAGAGCAGGCTGCTCCTCAACCGCAGGAAAATACCACTGAAACCACTGTTGCACAAAACAGTGAAAATATCACACCTGCTGTTACGACAATTCCTTCCGAAGGAACTGAGAAATCTCTGTCAGAAAGCGATGACAAGAGTAAATCCAGGTCGATAGGTTTCGGTATTTTCGGAATAGAAGGGGAAAAGCAGGTTGATGTTGTTTACGACCTGACATGGTTGCTGGTGCTTGTTTTATTGGTTGCAGCAATTCCTGCAGCTGTTATTTTACGCAGGATAATCATAATTTCAAGACGCAGGTCGGCATTATCGCCTGCTGCAAGGGCAAATGCCGAATACCGCCGTTTCTGCAGTCTTATCAGGATTATGAAGCTGCCTGAGCAAGGCGGTATGACTTACTCCGAATACGGAAATGCACTTGCTGAACGCTCTCCGCTTCTTGATGAAGGCAATGCTTCACAGGTAATTGGTCTGGCACTTAAAGCCTCTTTCGGCGGCGACAGCATTACACATAATGAAGTGCATGAAATGCAGGCTATAGTTACAACTCTTGCCAAAAGATATTATGCTTCTCTTTCGGCATGGGGCAAGTTCAAGATGAAATTTGTTCAATGCATTATATAAAATATTAATTATTTGTTGTTGAATATGCCGTATAAATATGATAAAATTATATGTATATTTATCTAACGGAGGTTATTTAATATGAATATAAAAAATCTGAAAAAGCTTAGTGCGGCATTTACTGCTGCAGTTATGCTGACTTCACTTGCCGGCTGTAACAAGGACGATACTCAACAGGAAGTTCCTGCTGAAACTACGGTTACAGAAGCTGTTGTTGTACATGATGAGATACGGGATATTCCGTCCGTTGAACTTGTAAAGGAAATAAAAATCGGTTGGAGTCTTGGAAACACTCTTGACTCAACTGCAACGGGAATTAATGCAGAAACTGCCTGGGGCAACGTGAAAACCACAAAGGAAATGATTACTGCTGTCAAGGACGCAGGCTTCAACGCTATTCGTGTTCCTGTAACCTGGGGCACTCATATGGACGCTGAAAACAACGTTGATGAGGAATGGATGAACCGTGTTCAGGAAGTCGTTGACTACGCTTATTCTCAGGATATGTTTGTAATTCTCAACATTCATCATGAGGACTGGCACGACCCTTACTACGATACAGCTGACGCTTCAATTGCAAAGCTTAAGGCACTCTGGACTCAGATAGGAACACGTTTTGCCGAATATGATGAGCGCCTTATTTTTGAGGGACTCAACGAACCGAGAATGAGAAACACAGGCTTTGAATGGAACGGCGGAAACGAAGAGGGACATGACGTTGTAAATCAGTTAAACGCGGCTTTTGTTGAAACAATCCGAAGTCTTGGCGGAAACAATGAAAAACGTCATCTTATGCTTCCCACATATGCCGCAAGCTCAACCGCTTCCGCAATTAATGATTATGTTCTCCCTGAGGGAGATAACAAGCTTATCGTTTCAATCCATGCTTATCTCCCTTATGCATTTGCCCTCGGCGGAAACCTTGACCAGCGTGAATTTACTCCTGAGGGAAACGGCAAAGAAATTGACAACCTTATGAACTCGCTCAAAACTTCATTCATCGACAAGGGAATACCTGTTATAATCGGTGAAACAGGTGCAAGAAGCAAGGCTAACGAGGATATCCGTGCTGAATGGGCAACCTACTACATCAGCAAGGCAAAGGAAATCGGTATTCCATGCTTCATCTGGGATAACGGTGCTTTCAACGGCACAGGCGAAAACTTCGGCTTACTTAACCGTCTGACCTGCACATGGAAATATCCTGCAATTATCGAAGGCTTCATGAAGGGTCTTGAATAATTGGATTAACAAAAAGAAATCCGCTTCCAAATAAACTGGAAGCGGATATTTTTATGCATATTTGATTTTAGTCAACAAGCACAGGGTCGAAGTTTTCCTTCCATGGAAGTCCCCACTTGTTGAGTGCATCCATAAATGGATCTGGGTCAAATTCCTCGATGTTGTAAACACCCGGCTTCTTCCACTTGCCTGTCATAACCATCATTGCGCCGATCATTGCAGGTACGCCTGTTGTGTAGGAAATAGCCTGTGAGCCCACTTCCTTGTAACATTCCTGGTGGTCGCACACGTTGTATACGTAGTACTTCACAGGCTTGCCGTCCTTGAAGCCCTGCATAATACAGCCAATGTTTGTCTTACCCACTGTTCTTGGACCGAGAGAAGCTGGGTCAGGAAGTACAGCTTTCAGGAACTGGAGCGGAACAATCTGCATGCCCTCGTATTCGATTGGCTCGATTGAAGTCATACCAACGTTTTCAAGACACTTCAGATGTGTAAGATAGCTCTGGCCAAATGTCATAAAGAAACGGATACGCTTGATGCCATTGATGTTCAGTGCGAGGGACTCAAGCTCCTCGTGGTGAAGCAGGTACATATCCTTTTCGCCGACCTCGTCAAAGTTGTATACACGCTTGATTTCCATTGGCTCTGTTTCAACCCACTCGCCGTTTTCGATGTAGCTTCCCTTTGCGGAAACCTCACGGATATTGATTTCGGGGTTGAAGTTTGTAGCAAAGGGGTAACCGTGGTCACCACCGTTGCAGTCGAGGATATCTATGTAGTTGATTTCGTCAAAGTAGTGCTTCTGTGCATAAGCGCAGAACACGCCTGTTACACCCGGGTCAAAACCGCTTCCGAGAAGTGCTGTGATACCAGCCTTTTCAAACTTTTCACGGTAAGCCCACTGCCACTTGTACTCAAACTTTGCAGTATCAAGAGGCTCATAGTTTGCTGTATCAACATAGTCAACCTTACATTCAAGGCAAGCGTCCATAATGGTTAAATCCTGATATGGGAGCGCAACATTGATACAGATATCAGGCTTGAATTCCTTCATCAGCGCAACAAGCTCGCTTACATTGTCGGCATCAACCTTAGCGGTTGAAATTTTCGTTTTTGTAGTACCCTCCAGCTTTTCCTTGAGCGCATCGCACTTGGATTTTGTACGGGAGGCAATCATGATTTCCTCAAACACTTCGGAATTCTGGCAGCACTTGTGAATTACAACGGAAGCAACTCCGCCGCAGCCGATAATTAAAGCTTTACCCAATTTGACAACAGTCCTTTCAATTGTAAAATCTGGCCCATAAAAAAGCCATTGAGTAATTATAACATATTGCAGATAGAATTGCAATAATTTTTTACAATAATTTGTTACTGTGTCAAAGCGATTATTTCAGCACGCATTGCAGAAGCGGTGCGGAAATCGCAAACCCTAATGCAATGAGTAACTGTTCAGTGGTAAGGGGGACCGTTGCAAAAATAACCTGCATATACGGCAGGTAGATTGCTGCAAAAATTACTGCTGCTGAAAACAGGACTGCTCCGATAAGCTTTTTATTGTTAAGATACGGCACGGTGAAGATATTCTTTTTTTCGCTTTTGCATTCAAAGACATGGAAAAGCTGTGACATTACAAGGGTAAGCAATGCTGCTGTTCTTGCGGCGGCAACATTTGCAAAAATGTAATTCACTGCCGCAAAGCTTCCAAGTGTACACAACCCGATAAGCACGCCTCTGAAAATAATCTTCTGCATGAGTCCGCCTGAAAAGAAGCTTTCACTGCTTTTTCGCGGCGGCATTTTCATATTCTCACGGTCAGGAGGCTCGACGCCCAGTGCAATTGCAGGCAGACCGTCTGTAACAAGGTTGACAAGCAAAATCTGCGTAGGAAGAAGTACCATAGGCATTCCGCAGATTATTCCCAGAAACATTGTCAGCACCTCTCCGATGTTACAGCTTAACAGGTAACGGACGAACTTTCTTATGTTGGAATAAATTCCGCGTCCCTGCTCAACTGCGCTGACAAGGGTTGCAAAATTATCGTCAAGCAAAACAACATCTGCCGCCTGCTTGGTAACGTCTGTTCCTGTGATACCCATTGCAACACCGATACTTGCTTCCTTTACGGCAGGTGCGTCGTTTACGCCGTCCCCCGTCATTGTAACAATTTCTCCCTTACGCTTGAACGCACGGACAATTCTCAGCTTATCGGCAGGTGTTACACGGGCAAAAACAGCTGTTTTTCCGATAACCTCATCGAGTGCGCTGTCTGACATTGCCGCAAGCTCCTCTCCGTTAAAAATCAAGTCACCCTCACGCATTATTCCTGCCTGCTTTGCAACAGCGGCGGCAGTATTTTTATGGTCGCCAGTAATCATTACTGTACGGATATGAGCACTTCGGCAAAGTCTTACCGCCTGTCTTGCTTCAGCACGTGGTGGGTCAAGCATACCCTGCAGGCCAAGAAAAATCATTCCTGTTTCAGTATCGGAGCCGCTTGCAAGATTTTTCCTGCACAAGGCAAGCACACGTAGCGCATCGGAAGTCATTCTGTCATTTGCTTCAAGAATTGCGCGCCTCTTTGCCGCTGTAAGAGGTATTGTATCGCCGTCCTCAAGGACAAAGGCACATTTTTTCAGTATTACATCAACGGAGCCTTTTGTATAAGCTGTCCTGCCGCCGTTTTCACGGATTATAACCGTCATACAGCGTGTATCGCTGTCAAAAGGTATTTCGTCAAGCTTTTCTCTGCCGTGAGAAAGCTTTTCTGCAGTAATTCCGCACTTCGCCGCCGCAACAAGAAGCGCCGCTTCGGTGGGGTCACCTGTAACCGTCCATTCACCGCCTGCAGAAAGCTTTCCACGCTCACGGGTCGAAATGTCGTTTTTGGCGGTAATTGAAGCACTTGTACAAAGCGTACCGCAGATAAGTGCTTCACGCAAAGCCATTTCAGAAACAGGATTTACCCTTTCTCCGCCGCAGGTTACCTCGCCTGCAATTCTGTATCCGCTGCCCGAAAAATCATATTCCTTTCCTCCGCAGTACGCCTTTGTAACCGTCATTTTGTTTTCGGTAACCGTACCTGTTTTGTCGGTACAGATTACCGATGCACAGCCAAGAGTTTCAACGGAATGGAGTTTGTGCACAAGGGCATTCTTTTTCAGCATTCGTCCCACTGCTAACGCAAGAGCGATTGTTACCGTTGCAGGAAGTCCTTCGGGAATTGCCGCAATTGCAATGGTTATTCCTGTCATGAGCATATCGAAAACAGGCTCGCCTCTGAGTATTCCTGCAAGTGCCACAACAATGCAGACCACAAGGCAGATTACCGCAATTATTTTTCCAAGTTCAGCAAGACGCTTCTGCAAAGGTGTAAGCTCGTCATCTATTTCTGTAAGCATATCAGATATTTTTCCTACCTGGGCTTCCTTTCCTGTTGCGATAACACGTGCTTCCGCACTTCCTTTCGTAACAACCGTGCCACTATAAAGCACACCCTTTTTGCCAAGAGAATTATCCTCATCGGTAATATTCTGAACTTCCTTTTCTACTGCTGCTGACTCGCCTGTGAGAATACTTTCTTCGGCAAGCAGACCCTTGGCTTCGGTAATGGTACAATCCGCAGGCACTCTGTCGCCTGCTTCAAGACGGATTACATCTCCCCTGACAAGCTTTGCCGCAGGAATTGTCTGCAAAGCACCATCACGGAAGCATTTTGCTAAGGGTGCAGTCATATTCTTCAAGGCAATAAGAGTTCTTTCGGTACGGTATTCCTGCACAAAACCAAGAATTGCATTCAGCAGGACAATTATTACTATTGTAACTGCGTCGTAGATTTCACCGAGAAAGAATGACACAACGGTTGCTGCAAGCAAAATCATAATCATCACGTCACGGAACTGCCCAAGAAAAATTTTAAGCGGCTTTGCCTTTTTTTCATCCGCAAGCACATTTTCTCCGTATTTTGCAAGTCTTTCTTCCGCCTCGGCACTGGACAGACCCTTTTCAGGCGAAATATACGGCTTATCAAGAATTTCAAGCATAGTATGCCTCCTTGTCCTTTTTTATTAAAATAATATTCGGACAAGGAAGAAAATATTACCATATGTTCAGATATAAAAACAGTCCTTGATTTTGTATCAAGGACTGTTTGAATTGATATGCTATAATTATACTAAGCAATGATATTGAGCACAGACTGCTGGTGGTTTCTGAAATGACCGAAAATAGTCTGCTGAGTCTGATTGAGAATCTGGTGCTTGGTGTAGTCGGCATACTGCTTTGCCATATCGGCGTCACGGATCTGCGATTCAGCTGCAGAAAGATTTTCGATATAATTCTGACGATTTGCAAGTGCATGCTCCGAACGGTTTTCATAAGCACCGCTTACTGCACGCTGCTTTGAAAGGTAATCATTTGCAAGGTTAAGACGATTGATTGCCTTTGAAGCTCTTTCGGCAGTTGTTACACCTGTTGTGTTGATTCTCATGAGATGCTCGTCAACACGGGTCTTTTCGTACATGATATAGTCATCTGTACGACGTCCCTTGTGGATACCGATATCAGTATCTTCTTCTCTGCTTTCGCCGCCGTAGATAATATCATTTGCAGCTTTGCCTGTAAACTTATCAAAGACAAAATCGCCGTTTTCAATTGTGTAGAACATAATTCTGCCGTCACGGTGTCCAACTCTTACATCTGAGCTTGCAGCTGAAAAGCTGTTGTTCAGCTGTTCAGCAAGCTCCTCCACAGTATATTCGCCGTGAGGAATATCTACATTTGCAGGCACGCCGTCAAGCTCAAAACCAAGAGTATCATTTTCATCATTGATTACGATACCGTCAGAAAGGTCAGGCTTGCCGTAGAATGTGGACGGCTGAGGTGAACGTGTTGCATCATAGAAAACTCTGTATGCGGAATTACCACGGATACCATCAATAATTGCTGTAGTTTTGCCGTTTCTTCCGTCATCTGGAAGCTTGCACCAGAGTACAAGCTTACCGGAGCTTGAAATACCTGTATTGTTTTCGGGAACGCCAAGCTCGGAAAGACCGATTGAAGCATTGAAGAAATCGTCAGGGAAGCTGTTTCCTGTGTAATCGGTAAGCTTTGCAAATTCTTCTCTGCCCTTCTGCTCGATTACGTTGGCAAGTTCCTTTTTGGTGTAGTCGCCTGCGGGAATTTTGAATTCGATAGTATGAGTCTGTCCGCCGTAGTTAAGGTCAAAAATCATTGTATCATTCAGATCAGTGTAGATACAAACATCCTTGCCTGAAAGCTGTTCGTCCTTACTCATTGGTTCAAGGCTGTTTCTGCCGACAATGTAGGACAGTGTGCTGCCGAGGGAAGTTCCCTTGGTTTCTGTATGGCGGTTTATGCTTTCATAAGCTGCATTCTGGAACACCTTATCGAAAAGACGACCGCTGAAGTTGCTGATTTTGCGTGTATCAGACGGTGTAGCGCCCTTGATAGAAATTGTTCCGTTATTGTTTGAAACAATAAGCTGGTCAGTACCGAGAGCATTGTCAATTGCTGTCTGGAGTGCTGTTTTCAGCGTATCGGCTGTATAAGTTCCTGCAGGAATTGAAATATTCACTCTGCCTGAAACAAGACTTCCGTTTACATCTGTAGCATAATCAAAGGACATCTCATTGTTGTAATCCTCGATTGTAATGCTTGTGATATAATTTCTGGAAGTGATTGTACATCTGCTGTCGTTTCTTGAAACAGTGCTTTCCTTTGCAACGTTGTTGGACTTACTGTAAATTTCGGAAGTATTTGCGCTGCTCATGGAAATATCTGCTGCAGCACCCTTTGTATCTGTAATGATTGTAAGAGTTGTTCCAGAAGCTGAAACAGTTGCGCCGCTGCCTGCAAAGCCAGCCTGAAGCTGGGAAACAAGGCTGTTCATGCCTGCATTACCCACATAATCGCCCTCTGCAAGGTCAAACTCAACTGTATTGCCGTTGATTGTAAGGGCAACGTGCTTGTTCTTGTCATTGACTTCAAGTCCATCACCGCTGAAAAGGGTATTGAACTTATTGTTTGTGAGAATTGCGGGGTAATAAACCTTATTTGTTGATGTGTCAATAGTACCGTTACTGCCTGCACTTGCCTTGGAAATATACTTATCAAGACCTGCTGTTCCGCCGAAGTTGCTGAGGGAATAGCCTTTACCGCCGTTCTTGGTGGTGAAGGTAAGACCCTTGCCCGATGCGTAGCTTACAGAAATGATATCCTTGAGTGCAGGGTCATTGCTGACAACATTGCTGATTGCCTGTGCACAGTCAGAAGCGGAATTGTAAGTACCGTCAGGAATAGTAATTGTAATATTCTTTGTTTCCGACGGAGATTTGTAAGTAAAGGTTACTGTGTTATTTGCTGAAGTTACTGTCATAGGGAAATGGGAGTCAAAGCCTGCTGCTGTAACGGAAGCAGGTTCTTCAATTTTACCTGTTGCAGGATTATAGTTCGGGTTGCCTGCTGTTTCCTTGACATTTTTGGTTTTATAGATATTGCAGTTGGTTTTTGCAGTATCAATTGTAAAGGAACCGCTTTCGGTAAGAGGTCCTTTGAAAACAAGGGATTTTCCTCCGCTTCCTACGGAAACGGTTGTCTTAGGATTGCCGCCGTCAGCTTCAGCAATTCTTGCGTTGAGTTCTGCAGCAATTGCTTCTGCGGAGGTATATGTGCCGCTTGTAAGGGTCAGGTCGTAATTTGTTGCACCTGCCTTGAAAACGAACTTATTGTTTGTTCCGTCAATTGTATAAGGAAGCTGTGAAGCAACGTTAGGAATTGTCATTGAGGACGGTACATAAACTCTGTTGTGAGTTTCATCCACAACTGCATCCGTTCTTGAAGCAACCGCATTCTTATATGCGGAATTTGCCATTGAACAGCTGCCTGTTGCAATCTGAACGCCGTCGCCCTTTTCAGTTGTTGTTACAACAAGAGTATTGCCGTCAGCCTTGGCGGTAGCCTTGCCGTTAAGCTCCTTGTTGATTGCAGCAATAGCCTGTTCCTTGGTTGAACCCTTAGGAACTGTGATATTGAATGCAGTTGAACCTGTTGTATCTGTTACAGAAAGGACAAGATTTACATCTCTGAGGGATTTGCCTGCTGCTGTAAACTGCGACAAAGCGTTTGTCATAGTCAGTGAAGCCGGGTACTTTTCAATTCTTTCATCACCAATGATGGACTCACTATCGTCGTACTCAACCTCATAGCCGTTTTTGATGGATGGAGTAACGCTGTTATAGATAATATAATTCTGAGTAATCTGAGCGTTTGTTGTCACCTGATTTGAATATGTAACAACATCCGTTGTTGTACCTGCTGTGGAAGAAACTGCCGGCTTACCTGATGGCATTGTTCCGGAGCCGCTTGCATAAGGTTTCTCGCTGCCCTTGTCAATTTCATAATTGTCTGTATAGTAAACGCCGCCTATAAGGTTTGCATAACCGCTTGATGAGGAAGAAACCGAGAAAGACCTGATATCTGCGCCGCTGTATTCAATTGCTGAAAGCTTGATTGTACCGTCTACGGTAAATTTCAGCTTTGAAGAAAGGTCGGGATAATTTGCCGCAACCTGATTGTTAAGCTCATTCTGGAGAGAAGCTGCTGTATATGTTCCCTGAGGAACTGTCACTGACATTGTCTTGTTTCCGCTGTCTGTTGCAACTGTGAATACAAGCTCATTTTCATTGGCAGGAACTTCAATTGAGCTGCCGAGATTTTTCTGTGCTGTAAGGCTTGCAGGACGGAAAGAAGATGTTGTCACGGACGGATTAAGCTTATTGAGGGTACCCTTGTCAAAGAGGTCATAAAGCATATATCCGCTTGGAGCAAGGCTTTCAACGAGGTCAATCTTGCACTTGTCACCGTACTGGTCGGACTTGATAACAAGAGTTCCCGAAGAACCGATTGCTGCTGTAAAAGGCAGGTCACCAAGCTGTTCGTTAATTCTTGCTGCAAGGTCGGAAGGATTTGCGTATATTCTTTCATTTTCCGAGTCATCAAGGAGATTAATCTGAACTCTGCGTTTTTCGGCAGCATCATTTGCACCATACCAACTGAGGTCAAGGGTAAAGTGTTCGTTTCTGCCTCTTACGATTTCAGTATTTACGGGGATAACCTTCTTACCTGAGAGTACAGACTGAGTGTTATTTGTGTAGCCGTAATTTGCAATATCGTAAATCGGCGAGGATTTGTTATCCATTTTAAGGAAGTTCCCTGTCAGACCTGTGATTGTTTCCTTGCAGGCAATACCAATAATCATGCCGCCTTTTGCATTTGTTTCAGGAACAGCCTTGATATCACCAGGGATACCTGATGCAGCAAACTTAGCGTTCATATGGTCGATAAGCTGGTCACGGGTATACTTTCCTGCGTCGAGGGTTACAGAATAAATTGTATCACTTTCTCCAAGGCGGAAAGACATAACATCGTTTTCGCCTGTGAAGATTTCGAGCTTTGCATTTTCGTGAACAAATGTTGTTACGCCGAGAAGATAACCGCTTTCAGAACCGATTGTTGCGTCATAGAAAAGAGTTGCGCCAGGGCCGCCTACATAGTCGATTTTACCGGGTTCAGACTGAATTGTGAATTCTCTGTTTTCATTTACACCGATAATAAGATTAGGAACTTTGTCATAAAGCTCTGTATCAATTACGTCAGCAAGCTCCTCTGCGCTGTATGTGCCGTAAGGAACATTGATTGTGTATTCCTTCTGCTGACCGTCGAGTGTATAGCCGATAACAAGAGGCATATTCAGATCGTTTACAACAACAGCCTTATCATGAACGACTACGCCCTCGTTAAGACCGTAGGACTCAAGGTGCTTTTCAAAAAGAGAAAGCCCATTAAAATGTGAAGTATCGGTAATCTGACCGATTTCCTCAAGAAGCTGCTGATATTCAAGGTCGAGCGCACCTCTGTCAATGCTGTCATAAGTGCCGTTAGCCGCCTGAACAGCAATTGTTTCAAGGCGGTGAATGATATTATGTATTTCCTGAGCGGAACCGTCAACGGAATGGAGATAGCTGATGCCGTCATTAAGGTTCTTGACGCCCTGGTCAAGACCTGCAATAATTCCGCGCATTTTTTCTGAAACAGCAAGTCCTGCCGCATCATCAGCAGCACGGTTAACCTGATATCCGCTTGCAAGCTTTTCGAGAGATTTCTGGAGCTTGGAATTGGTTTTTCTGTTTCTGTTAACAAGAAAATCAGCGCCTTTGAAATTTGTAACGGTCATTTCAGCTTCCTCCTTTCCACATTATTCAACAAACTTACAATATATTTATCGGCACAACTGACAAAAACTTTAGCATTTTACAGCAAATTTTTTTTAAAAAATCTTGAACGCAATAAATAAAGAAGCCTTACCCTCGGGGTAAAGCTTCTTGTTAAAATCCGTTAAAAAATATCAATTGCCGCGCCACTCGGCATTTTCAGTTCTTGCGTTAATAAGCTCCTTTATGTATTTTCCTGTTTCACTGAGGAAAATATCCTGAGCGAAAATACTGGAGGTTTCGTCCTTGTCATTTACAGCCCAGTTACAGCTTGAAATATTATTCTCATCCATCCACTTGAACCATTCCTCGGTAGAAGTTTTGTCAATGCTTCCGTTTCCGTCTGCATTTACGCTTCCCCACTCGGTAACAAAAAGCGGAATTCCCTTTTCAAGCGCCTTATCGGCATTATCCCTGAGCCACTGCTTATGAGTACCTGCATAGAAATGGAGTGTATATGCTATATTTTCACCATCAACAGGATTACCTGCTGCAGAAAGGACATCCTGTGACCATGTCGGTGAGCCAACAATAACAAGATTATCGGAATGCTTTCTTATAGCAGGAATAACCTTTTCCGCATATTCCTTTACTGTATCCCAGCTTATCTGGGTAGGTTCGTTGAAAACTTCAAAAATAACATTATCATAGCTTCCGTATTTTTCAGCAAGCTGTTCAAAATATGCAATCGCTTCATCAGGATTATTATGGGCACCGTGAGAATGCCAGTCAATAATTACATAAACTCCTCTTTCGATAGCCTGTTCAATTACGTCCTCAATAAGCGGCTCGCAGGATTTGTCATACGGTACACCGTTATCCTGAATTCCGTATGAACAGCGCACAATCTCGCAGTTATAATCATCAACAAGGTAATCAACATAATCTGCTGTATAATATTTCTGTGACCAGTTGCTCCAGAAAAAGCTCATTCCTGTGACACGGACGGTTTCACCAGTATTCTTTCCCACAAGCTTATTTCCGTCAGCAATTATTTCACCGTAGTATGCAACAGGAGTATTTTCAGAAATTTCAGACTCGTCTGATGTAGTTTCTTCTGTAATTTCTTCCGCAGCTTCTGATGTTGCTTCTGGTTTTACCGTTTCCTCTGAAACGGAAATTGTTTCTGCGGTAGTTACAGTAAGCTGTTCGGTTGTCTGTATAGAAGCATCAGGAACCTCCGCCGCATTACAGCCTGTCAGCATTGCGCACATAACTAATATTATCAGGGCTTTTTTCATAATATACCTCCCATATTATTTGTGGTAACAACACATTAATTTTACCATTTCAGATTTATTATGTCAAGCTGTTCCAAACATAAAAGCAGACTGCCGTAAAAGACAGTCTGCTTTGAAAAATTATCTTACACCCTTATAAACACGCCCTGTTTTCAGGCGCTCTTCAAATTCGCTGCACGGAAGAGGCTTGTCAAACAGATATCCCTGAGCCATACTGCATTGAAAATCCTCCAGCAGGTCAGCCTGAATATTTGTTTCAACGCCCTCAGCAACAACCTTCATATCAAGCTCATTTACCATATTTACGATGTTTCTGATTACGACCTCATCGGATTTCTTTTTATCGCCGAGATTATCGAGGAAGGACTTGTCCAGCTTGATAATATCAACATCAAGGTCTTTCAGCAAATTCAACGAGCTGTAGCCTGTACCGAAGTCATCAATAGAAGTGCTTACACCGAATTTTTTCATTTTTCTTACGAACTCAGCCAGAGCCTCATAATCCTCATAACCTGATGACTCAGTAAGTTCTACCTCTACGTATGACGGGTCAACACCATGTTTGTTTATAATTTCAATAATTTTATCTGCGAAATCAACATCATGCAGGTGAAGCTTTGAGAAATTCGTTGAAACTCTTACAGGGACAATTCCCATGTTAATCCAGCGCTTTATATCTGCACAAACCCTGTCAAGCACATAAAAATCAAGACGGCATATTGACCCTTCGTGTTCAAGGACAGGAATAAATTCAGCAGGCGGAACAATACAGCCGTTTCTTATCCATCTTGTAAGAGCTTCGCAGCCGCACAGGCTGTTATCTGCAAGTCCTACCTTAGGCTGATAGAATACCACAAATTCTTCCTTGCGCAAAGCTTCAGGGAAAATAGTTGAGATTTCATTTGCCTTAAAGGTCTTGTCCATCATGTCAGCTCTGAAGTAGACATTATCTGTTCTGCTAACATTCTTGGCTATACCGAGAGCTGTAGAAGCTGAATTTATGGCATTATTTGCTGTATCATTCTCAACAGTCATGTATATGCCTGTTCTTGAAGAAATATTTATAGAACGTTTTTCTCCTGCCAGTTCATTTTCAAACTGCATATCCGACACAAACTCAAGCAGTTCATTGACACGTTCTTTTCGTATTACAGTGCAGAAGTTATCACCGCCTGGACGTGAAACTACACCATCATCTTTTACAAACTTCATCAGTCTGTGTGCACAGCGTTTAAGCACGATATCAGCCTGCTTCTCACCTATAAGGCGGTTGACATATCTGAAATTCTTGAGATTAACAAAAATAACTGCATAATCCTTGAAATCCCCTGAATTTACAAGCTTTTCACAGTGCATTACAAACCCATGCATATTTAATGCACCTGTAGTAATGTCAATAGAGCTTATTTTGTTCATTACGCCAAGCATCTGAACGCGTCCGCCGAGGATGAAAAGGTTTTCAGCTATAAATCTGATATCCTTTAAATCTTCTTCATTCCACTTACAGCCTTTTTCAGGATAAAAGGACATACTCAGGGTTCCGTTTTCACCTGTGCGGAAAATAAAGGTTTCGGGACAATCGTCATACCCAGCTTCAGAAGTATATAATATCACTGTCTGATTAATTCCATCAATATTGAACGGTGTTTTAGGTGCCATAAAAGTTTCGGAGCTACGTCCTATCTTCAATTCCTGTGCAACCTCTGTTATTGCTGAAGAAACAAAAGAAACAAATTCGTCCATGCTAAATGTCATACCGTTGATTTTGTAAAAGAAATCCCTGTACAGTTCACTGCATATCTTACTCATAATCTTCTACTCCCTAAGGGTTTTGTGTTCGGGGCACACGTCCGAGAGCATAAAACCGATTTCCCATAACATTTCTTACAATTTACAACCTATATACTCTTACTATACAGTATAACACTGCACAATGTTTTTGTCAACTGTTATAATTTTTTTTGAGAATTTTCGGCATAATGTCCAATTAACTTAATTGTATTCTTTTTATTGATATAGATATTAATATAATGTCTAAAAAGAGTGGAATTCATGAAGCGTTTTATATCTATGAAATAATTTATATCAATAAAAAATAGCGGCAGAAACCATTTTCGGTATCTGCCGTTGTTTTCATTATTCACTTCTTTTTTCTGCACCGTTTATAACAATTCTTGCTCGTCCCCCATCAATTCTGATTTTGTCTTCACTGATGTAGTCGGCATAATCCGTTTTTGTAACCAGATCAATAGAAGAATCCGAATTAACAAGTTGAATTTCCGAGTCGCCGCTGAGGCTTCCAAGTGCAAGCGCATTGTCACCCTTTACAACTACATTCATACTTGCCTTATCAAGTATGAAGCGAGTTGCACCTTCAAGTGCTGCAACCGCTGAACAACGGTCAGCGATAATATTGAATTTTGTACTTGCCTCGCAAATTACAACATCGCAGTTTCCGCCCTTAAGAGTACCGATACCAACTGTATCTGTACCCGAAAGGTAAAGCTTCAACGCACTGTGACGTACACTGACTCTGCAGTTTCCATCAAGCGTACCTATTGCCACACCATGTTCAGATGAAATCTCGACTGAAATATCACAGGCAAACAATTCAAGATCGGTATCAGTATCAATTGCTCCTATTCCGACACCCATATAGCCAGCCATATTGATAAAGAACTGACCCTTTAATATACTTATCTTTCCGCCGAGTCCCGAACCTATGCCCACTCCGCTTGCAGCATGATTATCGATTGTTACACCCTGTCTGAAGACAAGTTCACCATGTCTTGACTCACCGTCATTTCCTATTGCATAATAACCCGAGCCATTTATGAAAACCGAGAGTCCTCCGTCGCCGCTTACTGTAAGCTTTGAGCTTTCCGGTACTTTTATTCCGCCGTTTTTCAGCTGATTGTTACCAGAAAGGACAAGCTCAACATCACAGTTTTCACCTATATTGATACATGGGCGGTTCTTTTCGTTGGAAAGCATTGCATTGTCAAGGATGATGCTTCCCCTGAAATCGTTTGCAACGTCAATATGGATTTTTGTATCAATTTCCAGAGAACCTGCGACGATTATGTCACCGTTTCCATCTCCGCCTACCATCACGCACTTATATCCGTCCTTTTCAATCCTTTCAAGAAGCACTCTTTCTGACTTCACGGCATTATAGACCTGAAGCTTTTTACCGTCCTCACGTTCCTGCCGATAGCGCTTGATTTCCTGTCTTATTTCACGGGGAATTGACTCTGCAATCACTGCTGACGGTCTTGCTGTATAATAGCCTTGGATAAGGTCAACACCAAGCTTGACAACTGTATGTAATTCCTCAGATGTTTCGACACCCTCAGCAAGTGCAAGAATTCCGTTATCATGACAGAAATCTATTATCTCACGCACAAAATAACGCTTCTGCCTGTTGTTATGTATATCACTCAGCAGTGAACGGTCTATTTTTACGTAATGAGGCATATATCTCAGCAGATTGTGCACGTTTGAATATCCCGTACCGTAATCGTCAATTGCAATCTGCACATTCATGCCGTCATACATTTCCCTGATTTCACCGAACTCGCTTTCACCCATTTCCGACTGCTCGGTCATTTCAACAACAACGCTGTCCGGATGCTTTTCCATAAAAGCCTTTGTTTTGCTGAGATTTTCATCATTCAGCCTTGCCCTCGGAATACTGTTGATAAAAACCTTTCTTCCGCCGAATTCTTCTTTCTTGCTGTCAATAATACCAAGAACATTGAGAAAGGTTGCTTTTTCAATATCGTCAAGCCGTTCCATTATTTCAGCATATTTTATAATATGATACGGACTCGGACACACACTGCTCCTAGGACGCATAAGCGCTTCGTAGGAATAAATTTTTCCGTCAGTAGCTCTTACTATCGGCTGAAAATGGTAATCAAAGAGATTTTCGTCAATAATCCTGCGCACTTCGGCAAGCTCTGCACGTTCCTGTTCTGTTCTCACAGCAAATCTGCACTCATTCGTATCGTTCTCTCTGAGTGTTGCCAGTTCATTTCCGATATTCCATATATCTTCAAGCACGTTTTTCCACTCCGCGCTTCCATCTGTATCAAGTGAAGGGAAATATTTACCTGTAACAGCTTCAAGTTCCTTTAAGCTATTTATGCCTTTAAGTTCTGAAAAAAGCTCATGCAGAAGTTTCAATTTCATTTCGTTCATTTTCAGCTCTCCGTTTCAGCATTATCTGCACATTATAATGGGGAGTTTTATTTTGCAACATTATATCATACAAAGATACAAAATGCAATGAACTTTTAATAAACAAAACGGACGCAAAAAAATATTTTCACGTCCGTTGAATTTTTATATCATATATTTGCACAAAATGTAATCCATTTGTCGCTATGCCTTTGTTCTGAAAAACCTCTCGCGGTAATTTTTCGGCGTATAACCCGTATGCTTCTTAAAAACCTGTATAAAATGGCTTTCTGAACTGAAACAAAGATATTCTGAAATTTCAATGCAGGAATACTCTGAAAATTTCAGCATGTTTTCAGCCGCTTCAATACGCTTTTTGACTATGTATCCTGACACTGTCATGCCTGTTTCCTTGTGAAAAAGCTTTGACAGATAGGCAGGACTGAGCGATACCTTTTCGGCAAGCATTTCAAGAGTAATCTTCTTATGGAGATTATCGTAAATATAATCAAGGCACATTGTTATTGCCTTAGGATAACGATTCTGCTTGCGTATGATATTCATCCGCTGTGCATAATCGTCCACAACCTCACGGTGAAGAAGATTAATTTGCTCCTCGGTACGGCATTTGTCAATGCTTTGTATATATATATCACTCAGATTATATGCGGCTTCCATTTCCATTCCGCCCTCTATACAGTATCGTGTTATAAATGCAACCGATATAATCAGATGATATTTCAGATTACGCAGACTGTCCTCGCTGAGTTTTCCCATATCCTCACTGTTGAACGGTTTGAACAGTCGCTTTGTTTCTTCGACATCACCTTCTTTTATGCTATGGAAAAAAGCCATTTCACGTTCATATGAAAGATGGGAAATACTGTATTCACGATTGATAAATTCAATATGTGAAAGCTTTTTGCTTACGTTCATAGTAGTACCCCCCTAAAGCGCAAATCTTATTCAAACGGTGTAAATCTTACCCACTCATACTCTGCAGAAAGCGGCATATTTGTATCGTCAAATGCGTTAAGCCATCCGTCAACACCTTTTCCGCACCATGCATTCATCATAATCTTACCCTCGGTAACAGGAATGCTTTCGGCAGCACTGTACACCTCAACACCGTCAACAAACCACACAATTCTATCCTTATGCCACTCAAATGCGTACGTATGGAAATCCTCTGCCGCATCAAAACCAAGGTCGTGCATATATTCATGATTACCCCTGCTGTCAGTAAAATAATTGAACTGGACCTTTGTTGTATCCTTGCCGAGAATTTCAACATCGATTTCATCCCACGGATTTCCGTCAGATGGACCTGTATAGGTGAAGAATGAAGATACAACGCCGTCATTCTTTATAGCCTTCATTGATACCTCATAGCGTCCGTATCCATAAAATCCTGTGCTTCTGAATTCTCCTCCTGAATAAGGAATTGTTCCGTCAGAAAGCAAATCCTTGTCAATTATAAGCTGCATTCTGCCGTCCTTGAAGGTAACGTTGCTTCTGCGCCATGTTACATTGAACATACTTCCGTTTGTCCAGCCGTCAGCACACTCCCACCCGTCAGGCATTCCGTTTGTAAACTCGGCATATACAGACCCGTCATCAACTGCTTCTTCAACAGAAACAGCGGTTGTTGTTTCACTCATGATTTCATCGGCTTCCTTTCCGCAGGCTGTAAGCAGCATTGCTGATAATAATATGGCTGAAATAAATCTTATTCTTTTCATAATTATTCCTCCGAATTGCTTTTATGACATAATTATAACACTTTGAACAAAACAATAATATCATATTTTTGTTTCAAATGTCAATTATTTGTTGTTACTTTTGCAATAAATTTATGATACAATAAGCATTGTTATGACATTCACAAAAGCACATATATGATATATTAAAAGCATGAATTTTGAAAGGAACGGTGAATTATGTTAAAGGAAAAAGGCTTTTATAAGGGAATAAATCTCGGCGGCTGGTTTTCTCAGTGCGATTACAGCGAAGACCGCCTGAACAATTTTATTACTGAAGCTGATTTTGAAAAAATCAGTCAATGGAAAATCGATCATGTCAGAATCCCTGTTGACTACAATATTTTTGAAAATGCTGACGGCACATACAAAAATGACGGCTTTGAAAGAATTGACCGTGTGTTTGAGCTTTGCGAAAAATACGGACTTAATGCCGTTCTTGACCTGCACAAAACAGCAGGATTTTCCTTTGATTATTACGGTGAAAGCGAAAGCGGCTTTTTTGACAGCGAGGATTTACAGGAACGCTTTTACAAGCTGTGGGAAAAATTTGCTGTCAGATACGGCAACCGCCCTGACAGTATTGCTTTTGAGCTTCTTAATGAGGTTACCGATAAGGAATATATCGACAAGTGGAACAGCATTGCTGAAAACTGCATAAAGCGCATAAGGGTTTACGCACCTAACACGATTATTCTTGTTGGAAGCTACTGGAACAACAGTGCTGAAGCTGTAAAAGATCTTACAAAACCTTTTGATGATAAGGTTGTTTATAATTTCCACAGCTATGATCCGCTGAAATTCACTCATCAGGGCGCATACTGGACAAACATGATTGATCCGAATGAACGTATTGCTTTTGAAGACAGCGGAGTTACTCCCGAATACTTTGAAAACTTCTTTGCTTCTGCAATTGAAACAGCAAAGGCAAACGGTGCAGTCCTCTACTGCGGCGAATACGGTGTCATTGACAAGGTTTCACCTGAGGATACGCTTGAATGGTTCAAATGTATCAATGCTGTATTTAAAAAATACAATATCGCAAGAAGCGCATGGAGCTACAAGGAAATGGACTTCGGACTTTCAGATGCAAGACTTGACAACATTCGTGATGAACTTTTGAAATACTTGTAATTTATAAAGATGCGGGCGGATAATATCCGCCCGTTTTTTTGTCTGTAATAAGAAAGAGATAACCCCGCTTCACATGGAAACGGGATTATCAGAAGGAAAATTATGAGGTTTTATTATCAGGAGAACTTCTCTTGGATAACATGGTTGAGGTCGTCAACAGTTGTCTGTGTAAGAGCACTGATTTCTTCTCTTGTAACGTTCCAGTCCTTACCGCTGAAGGAAGCCTGCTTGATGGAGTCGTCAACGATTGCTGCAACCTCGGAAGGAAGACCCATATGGAGGCTTACAACAGGGTTAGCGTCGGTAAGTTCTCTTACCTTGTACCACATTTCAAACATTTCATCTGTCCAGCCGTAGTCTTCACGGTACTGGTTAACTGTAATAGCAAGTGCATTTTCATCCTTTTCTGCGATAAGCTTACACTTGATGAATGCAGCTGCACCCTCTGGGTTTTCTGCGCCCTTACAAAGTGCGTATGCGTCCATATTTGCAGGGAGATAATATTCATCTGCAGCAGGGTCACGAGGCATTGGAACAAACATGATATCGCCCTGTTCGCCGAACTTGGAAAGGTCAGCTTCCCAGAGTGCCCATGTTGCGCAAGGCCAGAAAAGTGTCTTGCCTTCTGCGATACGCTGAGGCTGTTCTGTCCAGTTGAATTCAGCCTTAGGAAGTGGCAGGTCAGCCTTCTTCAGCTCATACATGAAGTTTTCTGCACGCTCAAGTTCAGCGCTGTCAATATTGTTCTGTACAAGACCGTTTTCCATAGAAATTGGAGCAACACCTGTTGTGAGAACAAACTGTGTTTCAAAATACCAGCTGTCGTAAGCAAACTTATCTTCTTCACGGTCGCAGTATTCAAAGCACATTTCACGGAATGTATCCCATGTCCAGTTACCTTCTGCAAGGAGCTCAGCAGGATCATCAAGTCCGTTTTCTTCCATTGTTTTCTTATTGTAAATCATAAGACACTTGGAGTCTGTATTTACAGGAGCAACGTAGTGCTTACCGCCCATAACGTGAGCTTCAGCAAGCTTCTTTGCACCGTCAGTCCAGAGTGACTCATCATTGAAGTCAAGGTAATCATCAAACGGCTGGAACATACCGTCAACAACCTTGCCAGGGAATGTATCAAATTCCTGTGCAGGGAAAAGGTCAGGAGCAGTACCGCCAAGAACCATTGTAGAAAGATCTGTGTAGCGGTTTTCCCATGTTGTAGGGATGTACTCGATCTTGCCGCCGTACTTTGTTTCAAAAAGTTCAAGAGCAAAGAGCTTTGGCTTTCCCTTATCAGGGTTGATGTCATATGTAGCAAGCCACTTTACTGTGCCGTTTTCAAGCTTTTCATCAGTAATTTCAACTTCCTGAACAGCAGCCTGTTCTTCTTCACTGAGCTGCTTAGGAGCAGTAGTTGCACTTGTTACCTCCGCTTCGCTTGCAATTCCTTCATCTGTACTACAACCAGCAAATGTGCCGAGCATTGCAAGTGCGGAAATCATAGCAGTTATTCTTTTAAAATTCTTCATATAAACACTCCTTCTCAAAAATGTTTTCCGTTTACTGTAATTACACTTTACCACATTTGAAAGGGATGCAATATCAGAATTATATCTTTTTTGTTAATATTTTGCGCATAATTAAAGTAAAAAAATAAGGGCAGCAGACCACAGACCTGCTACCCATGATTATATATCACAAATTATTCATTAAGAACTGCTTCAATCTCTGCAATTTCCATATCAGTAAAATCAAGCTTTTCAATACAAGCTGCATTTTCAATAATCTGTTCAGGACGACTTGCTCCGATAAGGACAGTTGCAACGGCTTTGTTGTTCAGCACCCATGAAAGTGCAAGCTGCGAAAGCTTCTGTCCTCGTTTTTCAGCAATGGCATTAAGCTTATTGAGTCTTGCAATCATCTTATCGTCAAGCTCATTGCCTATCCATGTTTCACCCTTTCCAACCCTTGAATCGGCAGGAACTCCGTTAAGATACTTATTTGTAAGGAAACCCTGATAAAGCGGAGAGAATACAGCAAGTCCGAAGCCTGCTTCCTCTGCAAACTTGTCCAGCCCGTCACGTTCAATCCAGCGGTTAAGCATTGCATAAGACGGCTGATTTACAATAAACGGTGTGTGAAGCTCCTTGAATATCTTCATGATTTCCTCAGTCTGCTGCTTGTTATAATTGGAGATACCAACATAAAGCGCCTTACCCTGCTTTACAGCATTATCAAGCGCAAGAGCTGTTTCCTCAACGGGAGTATTCGGGTCGGGTACATGGTGATAGAAAATGTCCACATATTCCAGTCCCATGCGTTTCAGGCTCTGGTCAAGAGAAGCGGTAAGATATTTGCGTGAGCCGTTTTTATCTCCGTAAGGGCCAGGCCACATATCATAGCCTGCCTTTGTGGAAATACACATTTCATCACGGTAACTTTTCATTTCCTCAAGAATTCTTCCGAAATTCTCCTCTGCGCTTCCATTATAAGGATTGCCATAATTATTTGCAAGGTCAAAATGAGTGATGCCGAGGTTGAAGGCGGTATGCACCATATTTTCCATATTTGCAAAGCTGCCCTTGTGACCGAAATTCTGCCAGAAACCGAGTGATACCGCAGAAAGCTTCAGACCGCTTTTTCCGCAGCGGTTATAAATCATTTTATCATATCTTTTTTCATCTGCAATAAACATAAGAATTCTCCTTTCATATTTACAGAAATTAATATTCGATTTTAACAGTATCGCAAGCTGTACAATACCACTTATTATAATAGCATCTGTCGCTTTGTTCGTCAACCTCAAATTACATAATACACAAATTTCAGATAAATGCTTTTATTAGTTATGTTACTTCTCTTAACAAGCTTTGTCATAACATTTTTCAACTGATTTGCCACAAAAGTTCTTTGTCCTCTTGTCAGCATTATACAAATAAATCTCATAAAATTCCCTAATTATACCGTATTGCTTAACAATACAATTTGTGGTATACTATTAACAAATTCAAAGTGAAAGCAAGGTGTTTTTTTATGGGTAATTACAAAAACTTTGAACTGGTAGTTTATTTTGTTGCACATGGTGTAAAAAACGTAAACGAGGCTGAACTTAACAGACAGATTGAGTTTTTTGAAAAATATATGCGCATTGACAAGGTTTATCTTGAACCGTTCCGTGACGGCTGTTTCGCAAGCGAGGAACAGCTCCGCCTTTGCAAGGATATTTTTGCAAAGCACGGAATAAAGTCACAGGGCGGCATTACAACAAGCATGCCTGACCCTGAGGGTGCTCACCCTAAACAGCGTTTGTTCAACGTAATGTGTTACAATGATGAGGTTATGATGAACACGCTTCAGCAGGTATGCGAGATGAATGCACGTGTTTTTGACGGGTTTATCATTGACGATTTCTTCTTCACAAACTGCACTTGCGAAAAATGCAGAACAGGCAGGGATGAGTACAATTCCGAACACGGCATCACTGACGGAAGCTGGCAGGCTTACCGCACTCATCTTATGTATGAAGCTTCAAAGAAATATGTTATCGGGCCTGCTAAGGCTGTAAACCCTGACTGCAAAATTACAATAAAGTATCCTAACTGGATGGAGTCCTATCAGGAAACGGGATACGACCCTGCTTCACAGAAGGAAATTTTCGATTATATTTATACAGGAACAGAAACCCGTGACCCGATTAATACTGACCAGCATCTGCCGAGGTATCTTTCCTACTCTCTGATGAAGTATATGGACAAGATGGCGCCTGGCAGAAACGGTGGCGGATGGTTTGACCCATTTGACTGCAGGATGCTGGACTACTATCTTGAACAGGCTTATCTTACTGTATTTGCAAAGCCTAAGGAAATAATGATGTTCTGTTTTCAGGCGCTTGCTGACTCGGTAAATGTTCCTGCGCTTGGCTTTATGCTTGACAAGCTTGATTTGCTTCTTAATGGTCTGGGAGAACCGATTGGTGTACCATGCTATATTCCGAATGCTTCGCAGGGTGAAGACAACGTTCAGGATTTTCTCGGTATGCACGGCTTCCCTGTTCTTACTACACCGAACTTTGAAGCGGACGCACCTGCTATGCTTCTGACGGCTTCTTCCGCTTATGACAAGGATATTATTGACAAGCTTGAAAAATATATTGCAGGCGGCGGAAAGGCTATTGTAACAAGCGGATTTGTCAAGGAAACTCTCGGAAAGGGCGTTGAACGTCTGACCTCAATCCGTGACAGAAACAGAAAAATGACTGTCAAGGATTACGCTGCTGAGATGTCATTCCATTATAACAGATGGGAAAGGGAAAGTGCTTCAAAGGCTGTTACTGTACCTATAATGGAATTCAGGAACAACGCAACATGGGGAGCAATCTGCAAGGGTATTTCCGAGGAGGAAGCCTGCACACTGTTTGCAATTGACACCTACGGTGACGGGCAGCTTTACACTCTTGTTGTACCTGAAACATTTGCGGATATCAAGCATTACCCCGAAACCGTGCTGAACAGAATGAGAATGGAATTTGCTGTAAATGGTATCCGTATGGAGGGCAAGGGTCAGATAAGCATTTTCACTTATGACAATGATACTTTTGTTGTTTATCCTTATGTTGACAACAACACCTATGACAGCGATATTACTGTTCATATCAAGGATGCAAAAGCTATTACAGGACTTTCCGACTGCAGGGAAACTGCTCCGATTTATACTGAAAACGGAGAGGCTGTTTTCAGGCTTCGTACCGAGGTCGGGAAATTTACAGGCTACAGAATTATCAGATAAGAGAGGCTTTTTATGGAATTTATCAAGGGCATAACCTTTGCGCCTTTCGCACGCAGGGGTGCACTTTCAACTGACGAGGCACATACAAGCCTTGACAGACTCGTTGAACGAACAAACGCTGATTTTATCATACTTGTTCCTACAGGCTTGCAGGACCACCCACAGGCTGAAATTGTGGATTACAAATCTGAGGCAACTATGGGTGATGATGAACTGATTGCATTTATTGAGTATGCACACTCAAAGGGACTTCGTGTTGCGCTCAAGCCGACAGTAAACTGCCGCAACGGAACATGGCGTGCGCATATCAATTTCTTTGATGAGGATGTGCCTTGTGAACCTAAGTGGTGCAACTGGTTTGCCAGCTATACAGAATTTCAGGTGCATTTTGCCGGAATTGCTGAAAAATGCGGCTGTGAGATGTTCATTGCAGGCTGTGAAATGGTGCAGGCACAGCGTCGTGAGAATGAATGCAGGAAAATGATTTCCGATATTCGTCAGCATTACAGCGGACTTATTTCCTACAACACTGACAAGTATCAGGAACATAATGTTAAATGGTGGGACGCTGTTGATGTGATTTCCTCCAGCGGTTATTACCCTATCAATGATTGGGATAATCAGCTTGACCGCATTGAAAAGGTTGTAATGCAGTTTAACAAGCCGTTCTTCTTTGCAGAATGCGGCTGTATGTCGGTAAAGAATTCAAACCTTGTGCCGAATGACTGGTCTGTGCGAGGAGATATTGATTTGCAGGGACAGGCTGACTGGTACAAGGCAATGTTCGAAGCCTGCTCAAAACGCAGCTGGGTAAGCGGCTTCGCTGTATGGGACTGGGCCTGGAAACAGTATGACAATGCCAAAGACAACGGCGGTTATGATGTTTACATGAAGCCTGCTGAAAAAGTTATTGAAGAATTTTACGGAAGAATAAATTAAGATATGTCTTACCGATATTGACTTAATCAGATGATTGGACTATAATTACTATAGTGTCTTAGTATTATTTTACATGGAAGGATATTGATATGGCAAAAAAACAGGTCACTTTAAGTGATATCGCCGGAATCTGCGGCACAAGTACTGTTACGGTTTCAAAAGCCCTCAGCGGAAAAGAGGGAGTAAGTGATGAGCTCCGTAAAAAAATCAAGCATGTTGCCTGTGAAATGGGTTATGTTGCTCCATCTAAAGCGGCAAATTCCGAATATCATGGAAACATAGGCGTAATAATTCCGGAAAAATTCCTATCACAAACAGGAACATTTTACTGGGTATTATACAATCGCATAGTTCAGCGTCTGAAGTCTGACAACATAAGCTGCATACAGGAAAACATCGGTGAAGAGGAAGAAGCTTCACTTATACCGCCAAATATCCTTTCCAATAATAAAATTACCGGCTTGATTTCACTTGGACAGCTCAGACCTGAATATGTGGACATGCTGATGAAGAAAACCAACAATCTTGTTCTTCTGGATTATTACATACCGGGAATCAATGTTGACTGCGTTATTTCCAACGGAATTTCAGGTGCATACCGTATTACAAAGCACCTTATAGAAAATGGCCATAAAAACATAGGCTTTATCGGCACCAGGCTTGCAACCTCCAGTATTTTTGACCGTTTTACAGGTTACTCAAGGGCTATGCTTGAACATGATTATCCGATAAGGGAAGAATGGATAATCAATGACCGTAAAAATGACAATATGAATTTCGGTGAGATGGATTTTCCGTCAGAGATGCCTACAGCATTTGTATGTAACTGTGATGAAACAGCCTTTGCGGCAATAAGAAAACTTCAGAGCATGGGTTATTCTGTTCCTGATGATATTTCAATTGCAGGATACGATAACTTCCTGATTTCCGAAATGTCAGAACCACAGATTACAACCATAAGTGTTGATGCCAAGGAAATCGCTGACACAGCTGTTTCCATGCTGTTTGACAAGATGAACAATCCGTACAAAAAGCCTGAAATCCGCAGTATCAGCGGAACGCTTGAAATCAAGAATTCAATAAGAAATATCAATCTATAATAAAAACAACCGCTGTTCCCTGTTCAGGGACAGCGGTTGTTCTATTTGAATAATCAAAGCTTTTTCAGCATGTCCTCACCGAAAAGCTCTTTTTCTTCGTCAGTAAGTTCCTTTCTCAGATTTTTAAATCCAAGTACGCCGAGAAAGGCAACAGTTTCCACAAGAAGCACGGCAATTGTTCCTATCAGAAGGAAAATGCCAAGCAGCTGTATACTGAACAAGGTTGTAATCAGCAGCATTGCTACCCAAACCAGCAAAAAGAAATGCACTCTATAGAACATTGCTATGAGCACTTCTGTAATTGATGGCTTCGGGGTATAAAAAATATGATAGGTTATCACATAAACAATCAATGCCAGTAAAAATGATATACACGCTATCATCAGATACATCAGGAAATTCATCCCTACTTTTTCGGATGCATACATTCCTATGAGCTGAATGATTATAAGCAGCTGCAGAGGAAAATATTTCATCATACGCATCTCAGAGGCAAGTCCCGAAAAAAATCTTTTTACCAGTCCGTCATAAACGTCAAACTGTTTGTAGATTACATCCTTGCCGACAATAAATGCCGATGTCAGTGCGGGAATAAGAAGAATTCCAAGCGATAGAATTATCGTACCGAAGCACACAAGACTCAGCACCACGACAAGATGAATTGCTGACATTATTGCTGTCAGAGTAAATTTACCTTTCATCGGGAATCAGTACCTCCTCACCTTTTCGGGCAAATAACACCAAGAGCAAAACCCATTATGGATTTTGCCCTCAGCTTGTATAGATTAATAATTACATTTTTACAGAACCAGCAAGTCCGTTGTAGATATACTTCTGCAGGAAGATAAACACAATCATAATCGGAATCATACCGATAATAATTGCTGCAGCAACAATTTCAAACGGAGTCGCCATTGAACCGAAGAACTTATAGAGTGCAACGGTAAATGTCTGAACGTCACGGTTCAGGTACAGGTTCGGGATATAGAAGTCGTTGTAAAGACCGATACCATTGATGATAATCAGTGTTGTACAAGCAGGCTTCATAAGAGGGAAAACAATTGTAGCAAATGTACGGAAGTAACCTGCACCGTCAATGAGAGCCGCTTCATCAATTTCTCTTGAAATACTTTCAAGCTGATTAAGCATAATGTAGATACCAACAATTCCGACACCGGAATAGAGAAGAACTACGCTCCACATTGTATTAACAAGCTTTGCTGCATACATCATTCTGAATACAAGAGTCTGTGTTGCAACAATCGGAATGAACATTGTAAGAGTAAAGAGTGTCTTTACAACCTTCTTACCGATAAAGTCAAAACGTCCAAGAACATATGCAACCATAGCTGTCAGTGTAACCTGAATTGCAAGGGAAATTGTCAGGATGATAGCTGTGTTGAGGAAAGCCTTTCCGAGCTTACCGACTTCAAGAGCATACTTGAAGTTATAGAAGTTGAAGAAGCTTTTTGGTGCTTCAAGTACGCTTGTGCTTGAGTATTCCGCACCTGTCTTGAACGCCATAAAAATCAACGGAATGAGCGGAATGATTACAAACAGGCTTGCTAAAACAAGGAACACATAGCGCACAATTTTATACGCAAGTGATTCTCTTGCCATACAGGTAAAGTCGTCATTGCTTTTCTTTTTTGTCTTTTTACCTTCATTATCAAATACGCTCATGTCAATCCTCCTTTACAAGCAGCTTCTGAAGACCGACAACTATAAGTACGATAACGAATACCATTACCGAGAGAGCAGCTGCGAAGCCAACTCTGTTTTCGGACATACTCTGCTGAATCATAATAACAGGTGTACCTGTACCGTTGCTTCCGTTGAGCATAATGTACGGGATTTCGAATACCTGAATTGAACCGGAAACACTGAGAAGGATATTGATAAAGAGTACCTTCTTGATTGACGGAATGGAAATATATCTGATTTCCTGCATCTTTGTACAGCCGTCAAGTGTTGCTGCTTCATAAAGCTCAGTAGGAATTGACTGGAGCGCACCGAAGAACATAATGAAGTTCATTCCGTAGTATCTCCAGATACTGATTGAAGCAACTGCAGGGTTTACAAGCTCAAGGTCCTGGAGCCACTTGTGCTGAAGTGCATCAAGTCCGATTGAACCAAGAATTGTATTAAGTGTACCTTCACCATTGAAGAAAATAATGAAGATTGTAGAAATAATTACACCGTTGAGAAGATACGGAATAATAAGAATACCCTTGAAGATGTTGAGTCCCTTGAACTTACCGTTAACGATAACTGCAAGGAAAAATGCAAAAATAAGCTGCGGAATTGCAGCGAGGAAGTACCAGAAGCAGTTTTTGAACATTGAAATATATTCAGGATTTGTAAACAGCTTGCGGTAATTTCTTATGCCTATGAATTCAATCTCACCAAAGCCCTTCCAGTTTGTGAAACTGAGGACAAAGTTACCGATAATCGGCACGTATGAGAAAACAATCAGATGAATAAGCGGTAATGCAAGAAAAAGGATAATAAACAAGGATCTGCTTTTACTTTTCATATAACCTCACCTTTTGATTACAAAATTGGGCGGTACACAATGATACCGCCCAATCTTCACATGATATGCTATTGATTAGAGAGTATCATCCCAAGCAACGCCGAGATCTTCTCTTGCCTGAACATATGCCTTGTTCTGTGTTTCAACCTGAGCATCGTATGCAGCCCAGTCAGCTTCCTTAGTTACGTCGATAACATCGTAGAGGTTACCAACATACTTAACGTCAGCAAGGAGGCTTGCTTCTGTAAGAACAGCTTCGTTGTTGATGGAGTTCTGGTTTGTAGCGTAAGCGAAGAGAACCTTACATGTACCAGCTTCTACAGCATCGTCGATAAGCTTGTAGAGGTCAGGAACAACAGGTGTAACACCCTTCTTCATTGCGATATAACCGCTGTCAGCAAGGTACTGAGCGTCTTCAGAAATGTATTCGATGAAGAGTCTTGCAGCATCCTTGTTGTCGGAGCCCTTGTTGATTGCGTAGCTGTCAGCAGCAGCAGCCATTACATACTGACCGTTGCCGAAGTCAGGAGCTGGAGCAAACTTGATAACGGATGGATCTGTTCCCTCTGGAACACGGCCCTGGATCTGTGGAACTACCCATGCACCGAAGAGCATCATACCAGCCTTACCGTTACCTACAACGTCCATAGCTACACCGAAGTCTGTGTAGATGTCAGCTTCGAAGAAACCTCTGGATTTCCAGTCTGTGTACATCTTGATTGTCTTACCCATAGGTTCGCTTTCGCTGAATGGTGTGTCGCTCTTGAGCATGCTCTGGTAAGCGTCGTTTCTACCTGCTACATAGTTAGCAAAGTCATTGATTGTGGAAAGAGGCCAGTTTTCAACTCTGTGCATTGCGATTGGGTCAATGCCAGCTTCTCTGAGCTTTGTGCAGAGGTCTTCGAATTCAGCCTGTGTTGTTGGGATTGCATCATAGCCAACGCTCTTGATTGTTTCTTCGTTGTAAACTACAGCGTTGTTGTATGTCTTTGCAGGCATAAGTGCGTAGATGTATGTACCATCGTTGTACATTGTTTCAGCGTAGTCACCGTAGAGTTCCTTAGCTTCATCAATTGTGCAGTATGGTTCAGCGTACTGCTGCCATTCTTCGATGCTCCAGTTAGGAGATGTGTAGATATCGATGGATGGGTCAGCTGTCTGGAGAAGAGGACGGATGTCATCTTCTGTAGAGTTAACCTGAAGGTCAACGTGAACGCCGTATTCGCCTTCAAACTTTTCAGCAAGGTGCTTCAGGTAAGCATAGGATTCGTCACGGTATGTGTTACCGTCAGCGTCCTTCTTTTCTTCACCGAGAACTCTGTTACCACCGTGTGTGTAAAGAGTAATGGATGTACCCTTGAGAGCTGCTGTGTCGATGTCAGCAATGGACTTGAGAATCTTGCCGTCAGCAGATGCTGCTGGAGTATTGCCGCCTGCGTTGCCATTGTCTGTTGTGCCGCCTTCTGTGCCACAGCCAGCAAACATAGTTGCAGACATAGCAAGACAGAGAGCAGCAGAAAGAATCTTCTTTGTCTTCATAATAATTTTCCTCCTATTAATCGGGCAGGATATTCAACCCTGCAATTTGGTGTTGACTTTACAGAATAGCACCTGCAAAGTTAACTTCACCTTGTTACTAATTAAACTATAAATTAACGAAATAATCAAGAGTTTTTAGCTAATCAATTAAGCTTTTCTCTTTATTTCACAAACCTTTCACAAAATTATAGTTAATTTGCACAACCGCTCGCTGTAAACGTTATCATATATCCACAAAAAATATTGAATTCTCTCAAATCAAGTGAAGCAACCACCTTATACGATTAAGTTACAGACATTAAATTCTACCTTAAACGTTTATAGTTTTTAACATTAATTACCGCCTTGAATTTTACTTGTTTTTACCGCAAACAATAATCAAAGAGTTAATTTGCCGCAAAAACATGTAAATTTGTACAAAAACCAATAAACAATAAACTCCGTCGCTTTGTAAAAATCAACGGAGTTTGACATTTTTCATTGTTCGTTTCAGGTATTTACTATTATGCTACAGAAATGTATGCACTAAAACAGACTGCGATGAACATCATTACTTAAGGTACTTTGAAGCGTAAATCTGATATTTCTGCTTATAGTAAGAGCTTTCGGACTTCATCTCACGAACAGAGCGGTGCAAATCCATGTCAGCCGCATCAATTACGCAAGCTGCAATATTGGAACAATGGTCGGATGTACGTTCAAGGTTTGTCAGCAGGTCAGACCATACAAAGCCGCCTTCAATACTGCAGTCGCCCTGCTGAAGTCGTTTTATATGATTTGTACGGAGCTGTTCCTTCATGGTGTCAATGATTTCTTCAAGCGGTTCAACATCTCTCGCTGCATCAAGGTCGTTGTCCGTAAACGCCTTGCAGGCAAGGTTGAGAATTTCGTTGACAGCTTCAGTAAGACGTGCAAGTTCTGATTTTGCAGCATCGGAAAGCATCATTTTCTTTGATGCAAGTTCTTCTGCTGACTCAACAATATTCATACTATGGTCGGAAATTCTTTCAAAGTCACCGATAATTTTCAGCAGTTTTGCCGATTCATTACTTTCAGCGGCAGTAAGCTGTGCTGAACTTAATTTTACGATGTAACTTCCGATAATATCTTCATAGTGGTCAGTTTTTTCTTCATAAGCCTTGATTCCATTTACAGATTCAAGGGAAAAATTATCAAGACAGTTGATTGCATCACTGATTGAAATAACAGCACATCTGCCCATATCTGAAGCAAGTGCATGACAGCGTTCAAGCGCAACAGACGGAGTAACAAGGAGTCTTTCATCAAGTTCTGCAATTTCCTCCGGCTGTTTTGTTTCCGGCACAAGCTTGTATACAAGCTTTTCAAGGAATGATGACATAGGAAGCAAAAGAATTGTACAAGCAATATTGAATGCAGAGTGAGCAACAGCAATTCCTGCAAGAGAAGCTGATTCATCAAAGAGTACTGGCTGAACAAGATATTTTACGATTGTAAACACTGTAAGCCATACTACCGTACCGATTACATTGAAGGAGAGATGTACAAGTGCTGCTCTTTTTGCATTTTTATTTGTACCGAATGATGAAAGAAGAGCAGTAATACAGGTACCTATGTTCTGTCCCATAATAATAGGAATTGCTGCACCGTAAGAAACCTGTCCGGTTGCGGCAAGAGCCTGAAGTATACCTACAGAAGCGGAACTTGACTGAATAATCGCAGTAAGTATTGCGCCTGCAAGTACACCGAGAATCGGATTTTTGAACATAACAAAAAGATTCTGAAATGCAGGAACATCAGCAAGACCTGAAACTGAATCCGTCATAATATCCATACCGAACATGAGCACTGCAAAACCGAGAAGAATTGTTCCCGTATCCTTTTTCTTGTCACTTTTGCAGAACATATAGAAGATTATACCAACAAGTGCAAGAACAGGGGTAAATGACATAGGTTTAAGCAGCTGAAGCAGCAATGCATCACCTTCAATACCGCCAAGGCTTAAAATCCACGCTGTTACGGTTGTACCGATATTTGCGCCCATTATTACATTGATTGCCTGTTTAAGCGTCATAAGTCCTGAATTTACAAAGCCTACAACCATAACGGTTGTTGCAGATGAACTCTGAATAACTGATGTCACACCAAGACCTGTGAGAAGTCCTGCGGCTTTGTTTGTGGTAAGCTTTCCAAGGAGATACTGCAAGCTGTTGCCTGCACGTCTTTCAAGAGCCTGTCCCATAACATTCATTCCGAATAAGAACAGACAAAGTCCACCGATTAATGTCAGCACGTCAAAAATATCCATAACTAAAACCCTTTCATAACTTAATCTACAAATTTATGGAATATGGCGTTGTTTTACATTCCGTTTTAAATTATAACAGCTAATCGGCAAAGATGCGGCAAAGAATTGGCTATACAGGTATTTACGACTGTTGACAACAGTAATGCTTTGGATTATAATTAACTCAACTTCCCAAAATTAATATTTCTTTCCAGAAATGAAAGGTACTATATGAATAATATCAAAGTCAGAATCAAGGACATTATTTTAGCTGTAGTTATTCTCGCAGCTGCTTTTTCAATAAATATGCTGATTAAAAAGATTTTCGGCACGGATTCTCTTATCCCGATGATATTCGTTCTCGGAATATTTCTTATCTCACTTAAAACCAACGGCTATGTTATTGGAATTGCTTCATCGGTAATAAGCGTTTTCGCTGTAAACTATGCGTTTACATTTCCGTATTATGCTTTTGACCTTATTTCTCCTGAATGCGTTTTTTCGGTAATTGTAATGATGATAATTGCAATAATGACCAGTGCACTTACTACACAGATAAAAGAACAGCAAAAGGCCTATGCCGAAAGCGAAAAGGAGAAAATGCGTGCTAATCTTCTCAGAGGTATTTCCCATGATCTGCGCACGCCACTTACTTCGATATGCGGTTCAACATCTGCAATTATAGAAAATTATGATATACTCAGCAAGAAACAGCAGATAAAACTTCTGAGTGAAATCCGTGAGGACTCAAAATGGCTGACCCGAATGGTTGAAAATCTTCTTTCGGTAACAAGAATTGACAGCGAAAAAGTTCAGGTAATAAAAACACCAACTGTACTTGAAGAACTTATTGATGCAGTTATTTTCAAATTCCATAAGCATTGCCCCGAACAGGAAGTTAGGGTTAGTATTCCCGACGAATTCATAAGTATTCCTATGGATGCATTGCTTATTGAACAGGTATTGATCAACATTCTGGAAAATGCTGTTTTTCATGCAGAGGGAATGACTGAGCTTTCTCTTAACGTCAAAACCAGAAACAACATTGCAATATTTGAAATTTCCGATAATGGCTGCGGTATTCCCAAAGAACGTCTTGAAAATCTTTTCAGCGGATATCTTGACAGGTCTGATATACCAACGGACGGTTCACGCAGCAATATGGGCATAGGCTTATCGGTATGCGCCTCTATCATTAATGCACATGGCGGCGCAATTTCAGCGCAGAATATCAAAAGCGGCGGAGCAGTATTCCGCTTTGAACTTGAAATGGAGGAATAATATTGGGCAGCAACAAATATAAAATTCTTGTAATCGAAGATGAAGCAAATATCCTCAGCTTTGTTAAGACAATACTTGAAGCAAACAATTATCAGGTACTTATGGGCAAAAGCTGCGGTGAAGGAAAGCTGATGTATTCGTCACATATGCCTGACCTTGTAATTCTTGATCTTGGTCTGCCTGATATGGACGGACTTGAATTCATTAAATATACACGTGACTTTTCTACTGTTCCTATTATTGTTCTTTCTGCAAGAACTCAGGAAAGCGACAAGGTTTCTGCTCTTGATCTGGGTGCTAATGATTACATAACAAAACCATTTGGCACAGAAGAACTTCTTGCCCGTGTAAGAGCAGCACTGAGGAACAGCCGTTACAGCGCAGAAAGCGGTATGCTTTCAGACGGCAAGTATGTCTTACACGACCTTGTAATTGATTATGACAAACGCTTGATAACTGTAGGTGGAAACGATGTTAAGCTGACACAAACTGAATACAACATCGTTGCATATCTTTCAGCACACTCAGGAAAAGTTCTGACTTACGCAAGTATAATCCGTGCTATATGGGGCAGTTCAGATCCGGGAAGTATAAAAAAGCTTCAGGTAAATATGGCGAATATCCGCAAAAAGCTCGGCGCCAAACCGGGTGAAAACAAATATATTATCAATGAACTTGGTGTAGGCTACAGAATGTGTGAAGAAAACGAATGATAAATCCGTGTCTTATATAAAATAAGGCACGGATTTTTCTTTGCTGAAACTTTACTTGAAAAATAATATAATTATAATATAATTTTCTTAAAAGGAGATATAATAAATGGATTTGCTTTTTCAGATTTTACTGTTGGCAGCAGGTTTTGTAATGCTTATCAAAGGTGCAGACTGGTTCGTGGACGGTGCATCGGGCATAGCAACAAAGTTCGGAATACCTCAGCTTGTAATCGGTCTTACAATCGTTGCAATGGGGACAAGTTCACCTGAAGCTGCAGTAAGTATTTCTGCTGCAATAAACGGAAATGCTGATATTACCATAGGAAACATTGTCGGAAGCAACATTCTGAATATTTTTATCATTCTCGGTATTTCTGCAGTAATAACAACTCTTGCAGTTGCAAAATCCACAATGAAGTACGAAACTCCGCTCATGATAGCAGTAACCTTGCTTCTGCTTTTACTTGGACTTGATGGAAAAATCGGACTTGTTGACGGAATAATTTTCATTGCAGCGTTTGCAGGATATATGGTTTATCTGTTCAAGATGGCTAAGGACAATATGGATGAACAGGCTGATGCGCCAAAAAAAGAAGTCAAAATCATAAAAGCAATCATCTTTACTGTACTGGGTCTTGCACTTATCGTTCTTGGCAGTAATATAACCGTTGATGCTGCGACAAAAATTGCCGAAGCATTCGGTGTGAGTGAACGCTTTATCGGTCTTACAATCGTAGCCCTCGGAACATCGCTTCCTGAACTTTTCACATCAGTTTCTGCTGCAAGAAAGGGCAATGCAGATATTGCTATCGGTAATATTGTAGGAAGCAACATCTTCAATATCCTTTTTGTAGTAGGTATTTCAGCAGTTATTGTTCCTGTACCGTTTGCAAGCAATTTCATCTTTGATACAATTGTTGCAATAATCGCTGCAGTCATGCTTCTGGTTTGCTGTCTTAAAACAAAATCCCTCAAACGCTGGGCAGGCATACTTATGCTTATCAGCTACGCTGTATATTTTGCAATGATTCTTTGATAACAGTTTTAAGTATACAATTCAATCGCCGTGGTTTCCTAATTCGGAACTACGGCGTTTTTTTAGATAATAATTATCCGAAGTCAGGTGCATTACACTCAGCCGACTTTCCTGAAATGTCACGGAATTGATATGTTTACATATGACAGTCCTTGCAATTACTGCCGCCAAATGATATAATACTGTCATATGACATAAAGGAGTATTGAAAATGTATCGTATATTTATTGTTGAGGACGATGAGGGAATTTCTTCAGCTGTTCAGAAGCATCTCGGAAGCTGGGGTTATGAAGTAAAATGTGCCGGGGACTTCAGCAACGTAATTTCCGAATTCAACAGCTTTGAGCCGCACATTGTTCTTATGGATATATCTCTGCCGTTTTACAACGGTTTTTACTGGTGCGGTGAAATCCGCAAAAACTCAAAGGTTCCGCTTGTGTTCATTTCCTCACAATCGGACAATATGAATATTATTACTGCAATGAATATGGGCGGCGATGATTTCATTGCAAAGCCCTTTGACCTGACTGTGCTTATGGCGAAAATTCAGGCAATCCTCCGCAGGACATATGATTTCGGCACGATTGAGGCGTTGCTGTCACACAACGGCGCTGTTCTGAACAGTGATGACGCTACACTTATATATAATGGTGAAAAGATCGACCTTACAAAGAATGAATACCGTATTTTACAGCTCCTTCTTGAAAAGAAAGGTATAATTGTAAGCCGTGAACTGCTTATGGAAAAGCTTTGGGAAACGGATTGCTTCGTTGACGAAAATACTCTTACTGTAAACGTAACACGGCTTCGTAAAAAGCTTGAAAAATATGGTCTTACCGATTTTATCACGACTAAAGTCGGAATAGGTTATTTCATAGGTGAATGATATGAAGATGCTGCTTGAATATCTGAAGCTGCGCTGGAAAACAGCTTTGTACGTACTGATTTTCTGCGCAGTGCAGGCTGTGGTATATACGCTTTATCAGCTTCCCTCCGAGGCGGTATGGTACGCAGGAGCAATTTGCATTTTTATAGGAGCAATTCTTGTTGTTCCTGACTTTTTACGATTCCGCAGACGTCACATTACGCTTACAAGACTTATTGAGGAAATTTCTCTGACAGCGGATAATCTCCCTGCTGGCAGTAATCTTATCGAATACGACCTGAATATGCTGATACAAAAGCTTTCTGCGGACAAGAAGCTGCTTTCCGATGAAATGAACGGCAGAAACAAGGAAATGAGCGAATATTACTCAATGTGGGCACATCAGATAAAGACACCTATTGCGGCAATGAAGCTTGCTTTGCAAAGTGAAGACTCACCGTTAAGCCGTGAGCTTTCGGAGGATTTGCAGAGAATTGAACAATACGTCGATATGGTTATGTGCTATATACGCCTTGACAGCACGTCAGGCGATTTTGTAATACGCAGATATCAGCTTGATGACATTATAAAGCAATCGGTAAAAAAATTCTCACGTCAGTTTATACGGAAGAAAATACGTCTTATATATGAGCCTGTAGAGTGCGAGGTGCTTACCGATGAAAAATGGATTTCATTTGTTGTTGAACAGATTGTTTCCAATGCTTTGAAATACACTAAAAGCGGAAGTATTGAAATTTTTCTTGAAGAGCCGAAAACTCTTTGTATCCGTGATACAGGAATAGGAATTGCCCCTGAGGATTTACCGAGAATTTTTGAACAGGGTTACACCGGCTACAACGGACGTGCTGACAAAAAGGCAAGCGGAATAGGACTTTATCTTTGCAAAAGAATCTGCAAACGGCTTAAACACGGTATTTCTGCCGAATCTGAAATCGGCGGAGGTACAACTATAAGGCTTCATCTTGAGGAAACAGAAATCGGAATTGAATGACCTTACAAAAATGTAAGATTAAGACGGGAAAATGTAAGCCGAATCTATGGCGGATGTTTTCCCGTTTTGCTATAATATAGACATAATCAATACGAAAGGAACAAACAACTATGCCAATTCTTGAAGTTAAAAGCGTTAAAAAAATATACACAACCCGTTTCGGAGGTGCAAAAATCGAGGCACTCAAGGACGTCAATTTTGAAGTAGAAAACGGTGAATATATTGCAATTATGGGTGAAAGCGGCTCAGGAAAGACAACTCTCCTCAACATCATCGCTTCCCTTGACAAGCCAACAGGCGGAAGCGTAACGCTTGACGGAAAGGATTTTTCGGGAATCAAGGAATCACAGATTGCTGAGTTCAGACGCGATAACCTTGGTTTTGTTTTTCAGGATTTCAACCTGCTCGATACATTTACACTCCGTGACAACATCATGCTTCCCCTTGTGCTTATGGGTATGAAGTATGAAGAAATGAACAGCCGTGCGGTTGCTGTTGCTGAAAAGCTTGGTATTGCAGAATTGCTCGACAAATATCCCTATGAGGTATCAGGCGGTCAGAAACAGCGTGCCGCTTCAGCAAGAGCGATGATTACCAATCCAAAGCTTATTCTTGCTGACGAACCGACAGGCGCACTTGATTCAAAGTCATCTGATGAGCTTTTAAAGCTGTTCACTGAAATCAACAACGAGGGACAGACAATTCTTATGGTTACCCATTCGGTAAAAGCGGCAAGCCACGCAAACCGTATTCTTTTCATCAAGGACGGCGAGGTGTTCCACCAGATTTACCGCGGCAATTCCACCAACGAAGAACTGTTCCAGAAAATATCCGACTCTCTCTCACTTCTTGCATCAGGAGGCAACGCATAATGAAGGCACTCACTTTATACCCTAAGCTTACAATAAATGGTATCAGCAAAAACCGTCAGGCATATATCCCTTATATCCTTACTTGTGTTGGTATGGTAATGATGTTCTACATTGTTTCTTTCCTTTCCAAAAGTGACTTTGTAGCAAACATGCCTGGCGGAGATACAATGAAACTGCTTCTCACATTCGGTTGTGTAATCCTCGTACTTTTCTCTGCTATCTTCCTTTTCTACACAAACTCCTTCCTTATCAAAAGCAGAAAAAAAGAACTTGGTCTTTACAATATCCTTGGCATGAGCAAGAAAAACATTGCCGCTGTTATGCTGTGGGAAAGTGTTATTGTTTACGCAATTTCTACTGTTGCAGGAATTCTTTGCGGTGTCCTCTTTTCCAAGGCTGCTGAACTTCTTGTTACAAATCTTCTCAAGGGGAGCGTGAATTACGCTTTTTCAATCAACCCTGCTTCAATCACTCAGACACTTTTCTGGTTTGCAATAATTTTCGTGCTTATCCTTATCAATTCTCTCAGACAGGTACACAAAGCAAGTCCTGTTGAGCTTCTCAGAAGCGAAAACACAGGCGACAAGCAGGCACCTAAACTTAACATCATCAAGACTGTTACAGGTATAATTCTTCTCGTGATTGCGTATACAATCGCTTTGACTGTCAAAAACCCACTTTCAGCGGCAGGTATGTTCCTGCTTGCTGTAGGACTTGTTATGATTGCAACAGAATTTCTTTTCACAGCAGGCTCCGTTGCACTTTGCAAGCTGCTTCAGAAAAACAAGAAATATTACTACAAGACAAATCACTTCGTATCCGTTTCACAGATGGTTTTCCGTATGAACAGAAACGGAAGCGGTCTTTCTAATATCTGTATTCTTTCAACAATGGTGCTTGTTACTCTTACAGCTACAATCAGCCTTTATGCAGGCGAGGAGGACACACTCAATTCAACTTTCCCTCATCAGATTTCCATTCAGACAGCATCTGAAAACGACAGCAATTTTGAAAATGTCCGTGCAGAAGTTGAAAAAATCATTGCTGAAAATGGTGTTATTCCTGTAAATTCAATCAGCTACAACTATTTTACATCAGGTGCAATAATTGACGGAAGCAACGCTGTTTCAGACTACCTCAAAGGACTTTCCACAGGCAGCTCTGATATACGCATAATAACAGTTATTCCTGTTGAATACTATAATCTTTACACTGGTAGAAATATCGTCCTTGCTGACAATGAAGCTGTGATTGTCTGTGAAAGAGCGGACTACGCACACAGCACAATCAGTTTTGATGGCGAAAATGAATTGTCCATAACTGCTAAGGCTGAAGATTTTCCTGTTGTATCCGCTGCTGATATGCAGGTATATCCGTCAATGGCTGTATTCGTAAAGGATATGGATACTGTAAAAGCAATCGCAGGTGAAAGCGGCGTACTCGGCAGTTACTACGGCTTTGACCTTGCAGAAGATGATGACACTCAGATAAAGCTTGCAGAAGTATTGTCAGGCATTGAATCAGAAGCAAGCATTACTGTACGCAGCAAGGCTTTTGAAGGTCATGAATTCTACGCAACATTCGGCGGCTTTTTCTTCCTCGGTATCGTACTCGGTTCAATCTTCCTTTGTGCTGCCGTTCTTATCATGTACTACAAGCAGATTTCTGAGGGCTTTGAAGACAAGGAACGTTTTGAAATTCTCCGCAAGGTCGGCATGACCAAAGAGGAAATCAAGCAGTCCATCAACTCTCAGGTGCTTACAGTTTTCTTTGCGCCACTCGTCACTGCGGCAATTCATACTATGTTTGCACTTCCTATTATTCTTCGTCTGCTTTCGCTTTTCGGTTTTGTAAATGCACCCCTTTTCCTGATGGTTGCAGGAATATGCATTGTAATTTTTGCGGTAATTTACATCACCGCTTATGTGATTACAGCGAAAAGTTACTACAAAATTGTAAGTGAATAATATAAACACAATTCAAGGGATTGCTGTATAATACAGCAATCCCTTGATTTTATGAGCATTATTTCAAATCATTCAGAAAAACAGTTACAGCTGAAATCGGAATTTTCGTTTCTGTATATCCTGACATATTTTCTGATATGCGAGATTGTGTACATTCTTAAACCGGATACAACGGATTTTATAATGATTTGATTTTCTGGTATTCCCCGGGAGAAATGCCCTCATACTTTTTGAACACCGTACAGAAATATCCGGAATTTGAATAGCCGACCGCTTCTGCTACATTTCTGACAGAGATTGTGTCCATAACAAGAAGCCTTTTTGCCATCTGTATACGCTTTTTATTTATATATTCGAGCGGACGCACTCCAAGGCTGTTTTTGAATACTCTGCAAAGATACTGCGGTGTAACTTTCATTATGCTGCACAGGTCTGTAAGCTCTATAACCTTCATATAGTTGTCATTAATATATTCAAGCACAGGCTTAAGAATATCATCTTCGGAGGTTTCAGCTTTCTGCAAAACCAATACATATTTATGAAACTGCATTATAAGCTCATAAACTGCTGCTGAAGCAATATATCCTCCGTATTCACGGTCTGATTTTACTGCAAATATAATTTTCCTGAAAACCTCATCAAGAGCCTTGGTATCTACCATATATGCACCGCCGTTATCATATCCCAGCTGACGCATTATCAGCTCAGAAGCATATCCGTCAAAGGCTATGTAATGAGTAAACCATTTTCCATTTCCGACAGCCTTATATTCATGCGGAACTTTCGGAGGAAGATAAAATGCCATATTCTCTGCTATTGTGTATTCTTTGCCGTTGATTGACAGATATCCTTTTCCCTCGGTACAGAAAATGATTTGCGAACAATGAAAACCTCTCGGACGCATAACATGCGGCTGATATTCATTTTCACCTATGTAGGAAAGATACACAGGAAGATTTTTTTCTTCACCTATTGTAAGCAGGTAATTCTGTTCCATCAACTCACCTCATTCATGCATTATATTATTTAGTATAGCTTATTTTCGGTTGCTTGTAAATAAAAATATTGAAACATATTTTAAAATATTAAACTTGCTTAAAATAAACCAACTTCGTATTATAGGCTGTTTTATTAATAATTCATACTTCTGACAGTTTCAAATATCGTAAAAATGTTAATAAAATGCAATTGACCAATAAGTGTGTTATATGTAAAATATAGCTATACAAGACACTTTATATATCTGGTTGGAAACATTTGTATAATAAAACGGAAGGATGATTTTTTATGAACAAACCTCTTGCACACACACCGCCTATGGGCTGGAACTCATGGAACACATTCAGCTGGAACATCAACGCTGACCTTATCAGGACAAGCGCTGACTACATGGTTTCTACAGGGCTCAAGGACGCAGGCTACGAATACATAGTAATCGACGATTGCTGGAGTGAAAAACAGCGTGTGAACGGCAGACTTGTGCCTGATAAAGACAAGTTCCCAGACGGCATCAAGCCTGTTGCGGACTATGTTCACTCAAAGGGACTGAAATTCGGTATGTATTCCTGTGCGGGTACACATACTTGTGCCGGTTATCCAGGAAGCTTTGAACACGAATTTGATGACGCTGAAACCTTTGCAGAATGGGGCGTTGACTACCTGAAATATGACTACTGCTACAAACCATCCGCTGCTGACGGCGCAAATCTCTACAAGAGAATGGGTATGGCACTTCGCAACTGCGGTCGTGATATCGTATTTTCTGCCTGCAACTGGGGCGGCGACGGCGTACACGAATGGATAAGAGAAAGCGGCGCACAGCTTTTCCGTTCAACAGGCGATATTCAGGATAACTGGGAGTCAGTAAAGCGTCTTGCACTTTCACAGATTGGCAAGGAGTGCTATGGCGGAGTTTATTGCCACAACGATATGGATATGCTTGTTGTAGGTATGCACGGCAACAGTGACAACGAGTGGATTGCCGATGTTGTAGGCGGCTGTTCCGATGTGGAGTACAAGACACATTTCGCACTCTGGGCAATTATGAATTCACCGCTGATGATTGGCTGTGACATAAGAAAAATGTCTGATACTACAAAGGAAATCCTTATGAACAAGGATATCATCGCAATCAATCAGGATATCGAGTGCCGTGGTCCTTACTGCATAAAGCAGTGGAACAATCCAGAAAATGTGTTTGCACTTATCAAGCCGTTAAGCGGCGGTGATTACGCAATCGGTATGTTCAATTTTGGCGACAAGACAAGCGAAATGTCACTTCAGTTCTATGATATCGGTCTGCCTGCGGCTTCGGGCAGAGGTCTTGAAATTTATGATTGCTACAAGCACGAAACAATCGGCACATATACAGAACGTCTTGCTGTAGAAATTCCTTCACATGATTGTATGATGTTCCGTGCAAAGGTTGTAAAGGCATAATGGCTAACTATAAAAACTGCAAGGAATGTGATGCAAAGCTTCTTGACGATGATATTGCAATATACAGAAAGCTTGTTCATCGCGGTGCTGAGGAGTTTCTTTGCATAGATTGTCTTGGAAAACAGCTTGGCTGCAACCGTGAAAAAATTGAACGGCTGATACAGTATTACCGTGAAAGCGGACAGTGCACACTATTCAGGTAAGGATGAAAAATAATCAGAACAGATCTCCGCAGGTCACCACGTCTGCGGAGATTTAGTTTTGTCAGTTTGTTTCAGCTATGTGTTCGCAAGCAATTTGCAAGACGAAATATCCGGACTGCGAATTCAGCCTGATATTCTATGTGATGATAGAATCCGTAATAAATAAAGTGCAATAATTCATTGAAAAATACATTTGTCTGTTATATAATTAAAGAAAATGCAACACGGAGGATTTCATGAAAAGCAACAGATTAATTGCTGTACTTGCCATTACAGCTATACTTGCAAGCGGTTGTACAGCCAGGAATGACGTTCAGACTGAAACGATACTGCAAGTAACTTCAGAAACTGAGTCGGTGCTGTCAGAAACAACTGCTGAAGCTACAATTGCACAGGAGGAAAATTATATGGAGCAATTCAAAAATATGATAACCGAACTTCCGCCATCGGGGTATGAGGACAAACGTGAGGGCGTTCAATATGCTGAATTTCAGAAATATACATATTTTTCATCAACAGCTGGCAGAGATACAAATGTAAATGTGCTTCTCCCTCCTGATTATTCCGAGGATAAGAAATATCCTGTGCTGTATATTCTGCATGGCTTTTATGACAATGAAGACTGGATGACACGTTCAGTTGTAAATCTCAATACCATATATGGTAATCTGCTTGCCGATGGCAAGACTGAGGAAATGATAATTGTCCTGCCGTATATTTTTTGTGATAAGGATATGCCGTACTGTACAGGAATGGATCTTGCAAACTGTTTTGCTTATGATAACTTCATCAATGACCTTACGACAGACCTTATGCCATTTATTGAAAGCAGCTTTTCTGTTGCAACAGGAAAGGAAAACACTGCAATAACAGGCTTCTCAATGGGCGGACGTGAGTCGCTGTTCATCGGATTTCAGCGTCCTGATTTGTTCGGATATATCGGCGCGGTATGTCCTGCACCCGGACTTGTGGAAATTCCTAATTCTCCTATGCATCCTGGACAGATGACAGCTGAAGAAATGGTATTCGGAAATGATAAGCCTTATGCTGTTTTGGTAAGTTTATCGGAAATTGACGGGGTTGTAGGTTCTGCTCCGAATGATTACCGCAATATTATGACAGAAAATAAAGTTGAGCACTTGTCACATGTTATGAAAACTACGGGACATGACCATTCAAGCGTTAAACCGCATCTTTACAATTATTTTCAGTTCCTTTTCAAATAAAAACACACCGCACTTATTACAATGTAAGTGCGGTGTGTTTTTTTTGAGGAAAAATTTATTTGTATATGTCCGGCAGTTCGTCAAGAGTAATTGCCTTTTCATGATTGTACACGTCAGAAAGATTTTGCTTGTTATTGCCCGTTATATGGGTTGTGTGCCAGATCATGAACCATGACCACATTGCTCCGTCAGACTCAAAGCTTTCAATGGACGGAACATTTCCGCATTCGTGAAAGGTCATCGGCTTCCCTGTTTCCATTGCAGCAAGCTTTTTCCAGGCTCTTGCATGAGTGGAATTATCATATGTATCTGAACCGATAATGTCACAGTATTCATTGCCGGGATACCAGCCGTCCTTTACCTCGCCTGAATAACCAAGCACCCATATAAGATTGTCAAGTCCGAATTCATTTGTGTAGCGATCGTACATCATCTGCCAGAGCTTAATGAAATTGTCTGCGCCGCCTTTGCCCCACCAGAACCACTGACCGTCAAATTCATGAAATGGACGCCACAGAACCGGAATTCCCGCGTCACGAAGCTCCTGAAGCGCCATAGCTGCCTCGTCCCAGCTTTTCATCATAGCGTTGTATTCATCCGTACCCTCAGTGAGAAGCTTTTCAAAGTCAGGGTTATCATCCTTGGACTCCTGATATCCGCTTCCGTTTACGCCTGTGTGCCAGCAGATTGAAACAATTCCGCCCTTTTCATGCCATTCCTTTGAACGCTGAACAACTCCGTCAAAATCGTTGTTCATAAAGTCAAGTCCACGCATAGCAGGGTACTTGCCCGTTTCGGCAAAAATATAATTCATCTCATAATCGGGAGAGCCCATCCATGTTGACTCCTGCTGACAGGTGATGATTGCTGTTCCGTAAACCTTGTTGATGTAATCATAAAGCTTGCGGGCATTTACGTCAGCGTTCGGATTTGACAAGGCGTATTTACTTTCGTACATTGCTTCCGTTACAACAGTTGTTTCAGCAATTGATGGTTCTGCGGCAGATGCTTTATTGGTTTCAGCACAACCGCTGAACAACGATGCGGTAAGAGCAAGTGCACCTACAATGGAAATTATTTTTTTCATGATATCATTCCTTTCGATTATCCAAACATTTTGGGTAAACCGTTATAAAGAATTCTTGCAACGGTGTTTACATCGTGACCGCCCTGCTCATATATGCACTGATAAAGGTTGCCGTCTGCAAAATTGTCACAGTAGATAAATGTATCAGTAAGTTCCTTCATAGCGTTAATCTGCGGGGTAAGATTAGGTTCGGCAATATCGTGCCTTCCGCAGCCCGAATAAATATAGAATTCCTCTGCTGTATAACCGCTTTCCTTTACCTTTGAAGCAAGGCGTTCAGCTGTTTCGGCAGACCTGCTTCCGCCTGCTGTGCCGCCCAATGCCCAGCAGTCACCGCTTATCGGCAGATAGTAAGCAATTTCGTCAAGACGGTTTTCAAACACGGACCAGGTTGTTACTGCACCCATTGAAAAGCCGCCGAATGCACGGTGGTATCTTGAATTTGCAAGTCCTTCAGCCGTGATATCTTCGGCATAGGTATGATATTTTGTCTCAAACAAAGGAACAATATCATTCATTAATTCGTGGTGGAAGTTGATGCAGTTTGTTGTATCATCCTTGCAGTATTCTGTATAATAGCTCACTGCACAAATTATGACAGGCTCCATATCTCCGTTGGCAATCATACTGTCCAATATCTGTGTAATACCTGTTGAACCGCCCTCACCGCCGAAAAACCATTCGGGTGAGTCACTTCCGCCGTGCATAAGATAAAGAACATTATACCTTGTTTCGGTATCATTTCCATCATAGCAGGCAGGGAGATAAACCAGCGCTGATTTCTGATATGTTTCTTTGTTGTCATTGAAATCAAATATATCAGATGTTTCATAATTAAAACGTACAACCGAGCCTTTGGGAACACTTTCGTTTCCGATGTAATCCTCAGGCACATCTTTAAAAGCGTTGTCGGGATAAATTCTTTCGGGCATAATCTCAGCCGCCTCCTCTGCAGAAGTTTCCGTAACCGCTTCTGTGGTTGCTTGTGTTGTTTCGGTAATTTCGGACCTGCTGTTCTCTGTACAGCCTGACATAAGCAGTAATGCTGCAAGGGTTATTGTTAAAATTGGTTTCTTCATAATTTCCGCCTCCTATATTGCATTATATCGCACGAAAGCGTATTGTTCAATAATATATTCTACCAAAAATATGATGTATCGTATCAACTTTTGGGCTTATGTAACAAAAAACAACATTTCAAGTTGCTTTTTAAATCAATTCGTGCTATTATACAATTGAGGTGATGACAATGGCAAGAGGAAGAATTGCGGTACTTATTCCTGCGGTTTATGATGCGCTTGACAAGGAATTCCTGACAGGTATACATACTGCGGCAAAGCAAATCGGATTTGATACGCTGGTGTTTACAAGCGTTGCGGCAGAAAATGCTGACAGCTATACAAGCGGCGAAAATAATATATATATCCTTCCATTTCTCACCGAAGTTGACGGAATAATTATGGCGGCAAACCGTTTTCATGATGAAAAGCTTAAAGCTGAAATTATTAACCGACTTGAAAAAAGCAAGCTCCGTTGCGTTATTGTTGAGGAGAAGCATAACAAAATAAAAGGTGTATTCCTTGACCAGAAAAAGAGTATATACAATCTTACCGAGCATATGCTTGTCTGGCATGGATACAAGGACATACTATGCCTTACGGGTCCTGAGGAAAATTATGAAGCACAAACCCGTGCCGAAGGTTTTATTGCTGCAATGGAGGATAACGGAATTGACTGGCATGGCAAAGTGATTTACGGTGATTTCTGGAAATATGCTCCTGCAAGGCTTGCCGAAAAAATTGCCTCGGGAGAAATAAAATGCCCTGAAGCGGTTGTTTGCACAAACGATATTATGGCAGTTGCACTTTGTCACGAATTGCAGAAGCACGGTCTTAAAGTGCCGAGAGATATTGCCGTAACAGGCTACGACGGCAGTGTATACACACTTCTTACAAAGCCTGCGATAACAACGGTATGCGGCGGAGATTTATGCCTTGGAAAAAGCGCAGTAAAAACGCTTGCTGAAATGATGAATATTGATAATGACATTAACTGCGGAAACGTGCATATAAGAATATGCGGCAGCTGCGGCTGCAATAATGAGCTTGGCGAAAGGGATGCACTTCTTGAAGAATCTGAAAAAATACTTCGCAGACAGCTTGAAAGGAAAAACTTCATGTTTTCAAACTATATCGTAAAAATGTCTGACTGTGAATCAATACCGAAATTTGCGTCTGTGCTGGACAGCCTGCGGTATATGCTTTCCGATTGTATTTCTGTAAACATCTGCTTATGTGAGGACTGGCGCACGGAACACCCTGAATACCGAAAACATGGGTTTTCTGAAAACATAAATCTTATCTATTCAGAAAATCAGCCAGGAGAACTGCTGTTTCCTCTGAAAAAGCTTCTTCCGCGGCTCAATCTTCCGCACGAACCTCAGCTTTGGGTGTTCAGCTCACTTCATTACTCTGACAGAATAATCGGATACATTGCAACCCAATACGAAAATGCGGAGCAATTTGCTGTTGACGAGCATTACATAAGCTGGTGTGATGCTGTTGCTAACGGACTGGATATTGTAATAAAAAAGAGCAACACAGAATACATATGGCAGAAGCTTGAAGAAAAGAATATGACGGATATTTATACGGGACTTATGAGCCGCAGCGGCTTTATCAGAAAGCTTGAAAACGGTGATACTGTTACGGTAATTTCTTTTCCGAACAGATGCAGGACTATGCAGCATTTCGTTCCGCTTGCTTCTGCTGTTCTGCGCAGCGATAATAACAGCAGAATTGCTTTGTACATGGGAGAAGCGATTTTTGGCGCAGTGCTTGAAAAAGAAAGCTACACTGAATTTGCAGATGGACTTTGCCGTTCTCTTTCCGACCTTGGAATTTATATTTCTGAAAATGAAATTGGTATGACAGCGGATAAAATAAACGACAAGCAGACTGCTGATGAAAAACTTGACAGAATGTTCAATATTCTTGCAGAAAAGAATACCCCCAAAAACAGCGGCGCCTATTCTGAGGCTTTTTCCGATTTGAGAAAGGAAATGAAATATTCACCGCAGAACAGCTGGAGCGTTGCTTTTGCAGCAGAAAAAACCGGACTAAGTGCAAGTCATTTCCAACGGCTTTACAAAAAACATTTCGGAATTTCATTTAATGAGGATTTGATTTTGTTCCGCATTGAGAGGGCAAAATATCTGCTAAGAAACACGTCAATGCCCGTTCAGCAGGTAGCTGAGGAATGTGGTTATACAAACTGCGCACACTTTATGCGTCAGTTCAGGGAGCGTGAAAGCATGAGCGCAGGACAGTACAGAAAGGCGGAAAGAAATGGGTGAACTTATTGTTACGATAAATGTTACAACCTACGAGCCTCAGGTACTTGAGGATGTGAATTCAAGGGTTGTGATGATACCATTCAGTGCTGAGGCAGAGGGAGAATATTTTAACGGAAAAACAGTTGCAAATGGTGTTGATACACAGATTACCACAACAGATGGATTTTCCCTTTCGGCACGTTATATGCTTGAGGGTGTTGACAGAACTGAAAGAAAATGCAGGCTGTTTATCGAAAACAATGGCACTTCTCTTGATAACTGCGTGCCGAAAATTCATACTGACAGTGAGGAGCTGGCTTTTCTTGAACGTGCTGAACTTAATGCAGATGTGGAATGTGTGGAAAACGGGGTTATTGTAAGGATTTATGCCATCGGACAATAAGGAGTTTATGGATAAAACACCTGTAAAAACCATGTATTGTATCAAAAAGGTAAATATGATATAATATGATTACAATGGTAAAGTCATCACTCACATGAGTATTGATTAAAAATAATGTTTATAAAAGGGAGCAATAGCCATGTCCAAAAAATTAGTAGCATATTTTTCAGCAAGCGGAGTAACAGCGGGTGTTGCGGAAAAGCTTGCAGAGGCGGCAGGTGCGGATTTGCACGAGATAAAGCCTGCTGTGCCGTACACAAAGGCTGACCTTGACTGGATGGACAAGCAGTCCCGCAGCAGCATTGAAATGAGTGACCCTTTGTCACGTCCCGAAATCAGCGGCAAGATTGACAATATGGACGAATACGACGTGATTTTTGTGGGTTTCCCAATCTGGTGGTACGTTGCACCGACAATTATCAACACATTCCTTGAAAGCTATGACCTGACGGGCAAGACAATTATTCTGTTTGCAACATCAGGCGGAAGCGGATTCGGCAAGACCGTCGAAAAGCTTACTGACAGCTGTAAAGGTGCGGTTATCAAGGGCGAGAAGCTTCTGAATGGCAAGATTGACAATGATATGCTGTGCGGGTGGATTAAGGAGCTTGGTGTGTAATATGAAAGACCTAATAACAACTGCCGCCAAAATATACTGCGACTACACAATATTCATGAATGAAAGCTTTGAACTGTTCTGCGAAAATAATGCTTTGCTGCTGAAAGAAAGTGGAGTAAAGCTTAATATCCCCCAGCCTGTTATTGACGAGATGAAGGCTGTACCAATGTCTAGAATGGACGATTATGCGTTATGTTATCAAGCACTTGCAAGGGTTGACAAAGCTGTAAAAGATGGCATTGCGGTTATCACAGAAAGCTTTGACAGAGTGGAGTATTCCGAGGATTATTTTTACAGGCTGTGTGAGAATTCAGCTGATGATATAATCGTTGCAACAAGCGATATTCAGCTTGTCACGGAGCTTTCGGATTTATGCGTCAGACTGAACAAGCCTGACGGTTTTCTCAAGGTTGTGGAAATCGAAGAAAACGGAATGGTACATAGGATTAGGTAAATAAAAAGCTGATGAGTTGAGTGCTCATCAGCTTTTTTATACGATAAAATATTTCGCAATCCAGATTACAACCAGATGCAGAGGGTAGAACAGGTAAAAGAACCATTTTGCGAATACTGGATGCTTGCCCTTCGTGCCATTGTAGAACGTTGTTACGCAAAGATATGACAGGGCGAAAAATGTGATGTTAAGGATGAAATTAATTACATCAAGTACCAGTACCAACTCGATTAACTGGTGCAGAAGTATACATCCGCCAAACCATATAAGCCGTTTTTTCGGGTTGTCACGGAAAATATAGAAACCAAGAATTATCACCGGTCCGAAAATCAACCATTCGCAGAACAACAGAAGTGATGCTATGTCCACAAGTACAATCAGTATGATTTTCTTTTTCAGCGAGTAGTCTTTTTCCCATATCGTAAGTGCGATTACACCGAGAAACAGCGTGAAGAAAATGTTCAGGTTTGTGAAAAATTCCGTGGTGAGAAGCGTGCCATTGTTAGCAAGACAGAACGGGAATTGGGTGATTATCGCAAAAATCAGCAGACGGGTTGCGTAGCTTTTCCGTGAGTGAGTGTAGTGGAAACCCTCGGCTATAAAAAAGAAGAATATCGGCGGTGCGAGAAGCGACATCTGGGTAAGAAGCTTAAGCCACAGCGGTGCAGGGGAAAGCGTTTCCCAGTCGGGTACATAAGAGAAAAAGTGCCCGATAGCCATTGGAATTATTGCAAGGTATTTTATCGCGTCGCGGTTGAGAATTTTCAGTTTTTGTGTTTTTTCGGCCATAGCGGTCACGTCCTTTGGTATTGATTGTTTTGAGGACACATCCTCAAATAACAGATATTCATTGAATTACACGGCAATCCACATACATCTTATTTAAACCGAACTGCTTTCCACCGCCCTATGTTTTTTCAAAAGGCCGCTGCTTTCCATCTTGACAATATCGTAGCTGAAGGAAAGGTCACCGGTGTAAATCTTGTTGTAGCAATCAAGAATTCTTTCGGCGCAAATCTGCCCGCCGTTTTCTTTTGAGTCA
>JAZUSM010000120.1:0-11358 GCA_045606725.1 Oscillospiraceae bacterium
TACGTTGCTGAAAAGATGAAGGCTGACCCAAGCAAGAAGCTTCTCTGGGGTACAGCTAAGTGCTTCGACCACCCACGTTATATGCATGGTGCAGGCACATCTCCATCCGCTGACGTTTTCGCATTTGCAGCTGCACAGATCAAGAAGGCTGTTGAAGCTACAATCAAGCTCGGCGGTCAGGGCTACGTTTTCTGGGGCGGCCGTGAAGGCTACGAAACTCTCCTTAATACAAATATGGGTCTTGAGCTTGACAACATGGCTCGTCTTATGAAGATGACTGTTGAACACGCTCGTTCCCTCGGCTACACAGGCGACTTCTACATCGAACCAAAGCCAAAGGAACCAACAAAGCACCAGTATGACTTCGATACAGCTACAGTTCTCGGCTTCCTCCGCAAGTACGGACTTGAAAATGATTTCAAGATGAACATCGAAGCTAACCACGCTACACTTGCTCAGCACACATTCCAGCACGAGCTCCGTGTTGCAAGAGAAAACGGCGCATTCGGTTCTATCGACGCTAACCAGGGCGATACACTCCTCGGCTGGGATACTGACCAGTTCCCAACAAACGTTTACGACGCTGCACTCTGTATGTACGAAGTACTCAAGGCAGGCGGCTTCACAAACGGGGGCCTTAACTTCGACTCCAAGGCTCGTCGTGGTTCCTACACACCTGAGGATATCTTCCACAGCTATATCGCTGGTATGGATACATTCGCACTCGGCCTCAAGATTGCACAGAAGATGATTGACGACGGCAGACTTGACAAGTTCGTTGCTGACCGTTACGCTTCCTGGACAACAGGTATCGGTGCTGACATCATCAGCGGCAAGGCAACAATGGCTGACCTTGAAAAGTACGCTCTCGAAAAGGGCGAGGTTGTTGACAGCCTTTCTTCCGGCAGACAGGAAATGCTCGAATCTATCCTCAACAACATTATGTTTAATCTTTAATTTCAAAGGGCGGCATCTTGCCGCCCATATTTGTAAGGAGCGATTATTATGCGTTATGTAATTGGTATCGACGTCGGAACAAGCGGCACAAAAACCGTTCTGTTCGACGAACTTGGCAAGGTTATTGCCTCTGCAACTGTTGAATATCCTATGTATCAGCCGCAGAACGGTTACGCTGAACAGAACCCTGCTGACTGGTACAATGCGGCAATTTCCACAATCAAGACAGTTATCACAAAGAGCGGAGTAAGCAACAAGGATATCGTTGGTATCGGTCTTTCTGGACAGATGCACGGCCTTGTAATGCTTGACGAAAAGGGCGAGGTTATCCGCAAGTCAATTATCTGGTGCGACCAGCGTACCGCTAAGGAAGTTGACGAGATGAACGAGAAGCTTGGACGTGAAAAGCTTATCGAAATCACCGCAAACCCTGCTCTCACTGGCTGGACAGCTGCAAAAATTCTCTGGGTAAAGAACAACGAGCCTGAGAATTACGCAAAGTGCCGCCACATTCTTCTTCCAAAGGACTACATCAGATATATGCTCACAGGCGAGTTCGCAACTGAGGTTTCCGACGCTTCGGGTATGCAGCTTCTTGACGTGCCTAACCGTTGCTGGAGCAAGGAAGTATGCGACGCACTGGGCATTGATATGTCCCTGCTTGCAAAGGTTTACGAGTCCTGCGAGGTAACAGGTAAGGTTACAGCTTCTGCCGCTGAACTGACAGGTCTTGCTGAGGGCACAATCGTTGTGGGCGGCGCAGGTGACAACGCTGCTGCTGCTGTTGGTACTGGTGTTGTAACAGACGGCAAGGCTTTCACAACAATCGGTACATCGGGCGTTGTTTTTGCGCACACTTCCAAGGTTTCCATCGACCCTAAGGGACGTGTACATACCTGCTGTGCGGCTGTTCCAAATTGCTGGCACATTATGGGTGTAACTCAGGGCGCAGGTCTTTCCCTCAAGTGGTTCAGAGATAATTTCTGTCAGGCTGAAAAGGACACCGCTAAGCTCATGGGTGTTGACGAATACTACCTTATGGACAAGGAAGCAGAAACCGTGCCAATCGGTGCAAATCGTCTGCTTTACCTGCCATACCTCATGGGTGAACGTACACCGCATCTTGACCCTGACGCAAGAGGTATGTTCTTCGGTCTTTCCGCAATCCACACAAAGAAGGATATGCTCCGCGCGGTAATGGAAGGCGTTGCGTATTCTCTCCGTGACTGTGTTGAAATCTGCCGTGAAATGAATATTAACGTTTCCGATATGATGGCTTGCGGTGGCGGCGGTACTTCTCCGCTGTGGCGACAGATGCTTGCAGACCTCTATGCTTGCCCTGTTAAAACAGCTTCCTCCAAGGAAGGTCCTGCCCTCGGCGTAGCAATCCTCGCACTTGTTGGTGCAGGTGTTTACGCAACAGTTCCTGAGGCTTGCGAAAAGCTTGTAGGCGTTGACAAGGTGCAGGAGCCTGTGGCTGAAAATGTACCTGTTTACGAAAAGTATTTCCGTCTTTACGACGAGATTTATCCTGCTGTTCAGGACAAGTGTGCAAAACTTGCTAAATTATAATAAGATGTTTTCAACCGTGTACCGTTTTTCGGTGCACGGTTTTCTCTTGTTGACAAAAACAGTAAAATAAGGTATAATAATTTCCAACATTCAAAGGAGGTCATTATATGAAAAAAGCACTTAAAATAATTGTGCCTATTGTTGCAGTAATTGCTATTCTTTTGGCAATTGTTTATTTTATGATTTTACATCCGAGAATAATGCTTTACAGCGTGGTAAAGGAATTTATCAAAGGAATTCCGTATTCCGCTGATTATTTTACGGAATATAATGTGCATAACGATACATATACAAAACTCGAAACGGATTGGTACACTTTAGAATTGCCTCCTGATATTCAGTTACAGCCACATTTGGAGGGGTCATCTTTCAGACAATATAAAAATGTCGATGAAACAATAACTGTTATTTTAAGCGGCAAATCAGATAATAGTGATTTCAATATGTATGCTCCTGAAAATTACAGTGAAATGAGTACTGATGAACTGAATATGGGACTTGAAAGCTTCAAAAATGGTTTTGATAAAATAGGGAAAGGTCATCCTGATTCGGCGTACGGTTTGCTTAAATGTGCCGCATTGATAAACAGTGATGATTACGATTTCTGGGATTTGGAAAAAGCCTATGCTTTTTCAGTTGTAGGCTTGTTCAAGGCACTTAATGAGCCAATAACAGGTCGTTATCATCTGATTTATGAGAGTGAAGAAATATGCGGTATTTTTTCTTATAATATTGAAACCGATGAAGAAACAAATGCTGAACATTACTCTATCTGGTTTGATTTTTATTCCACAGATGATTTAAATACAGCGTATTGTATAATTGCTAAAACGCAAACTCTTGAAGAAGCATATGCCATTGTAAACTCAATCAAATTCAATAACTAATCCAAACGGACACCATAAAATACGGTGTCCGTTTTTAATTGCACCGTTCATTAACAAGTAGGTACTTGATTATTTTTTCACAATATGGTATAATAATATCCGACATTTTATCACATGATATCATAAGTAACGTTCAACATATAAGGAAAGAGGAAATTTTATGCTGGAGCTTAAAAATATTCACTGGAAGCTCCCCGAGGGCGATGCAATTCTCAAGGGTATTGACCTTTGTATCCCTGACGGAAAGCTTACAGTTGTTACAGGGCCGAACGGCGGCGGTAAAACCTCACTTGCAAAGATTATTGCAGGGCTTTACGAGCCTGCTGACGGCGAAATTATACTTGACGGCGAGAATATTACAAAGTGGGATATTACCGAGCGTGCAAAGGGCGGCATTGCTTACGCTTTTCAGCAGCCTGTACGCTTCAAGGGTCTGACAGTCCGTGACCTGCTGGAAATGTCTGCCGAAACAAAGCTTAAAGAGGAAACTGTCTGCTCTCTGCTTGGTGAAGTTGGACTCTGTGCAAGGGAATACATGGACCGTGAGGCTGACGCAAGCCTTTCAGGCGGCGAAAGCAAGCGTATTGAGATTGCTACCGTTCTTGCGAGAAAAGGTGCGAAAATGCTTGTGTTTGACGAGCCAGAGGCTGGTATCGACCTCTGGAGCTTCACAAACCTTATTGAAGCTTTCCAGCGCCTTAAGAACGAGGACGAGCGTTCTCTGCTTGTTATTTCACATCAGGAAAGAATTATGGAAATCGCTGACCATATTGTCGTAATTTCTGACGGCAAGGTTAAAATGCAGGGAAGCAAGGACGAAATTCTTCCTCAGCTTCTCAGTGAGCACGGCGCTGCTCATAAATGTCCTTTGGGCAAATCTGTAAAGGAGGAGTTCTGATATGGACGATATTACAAGCAAGCTTCTGGGTCTTGTTGCTGACTGGAATGGCACTGATTTCAAAGGTGCGTACAACATCCGTAAGGACAGCGGCTGTGCAGGCAGACAGAACTCGGAAAATGTTACTATTGAAAACAAGAATGACAATCCAGGCATTGTTATAAAAATCGGTTCGGGCGCACAGAAAGAAACTGTTTACATTCCTGCCTGCGTTACACACGGCGGCGTAAACGACCTTGTTTACAACGATTTCTACATCGATGAGGGCGCTGACGTTATTATCGTTGCAGGCTGCGGCGTGCACTCCGATGATGAGGAGGAAGCACGTCACAACGGTATCCACCGTTTCTTCGTTGGCAAGAACGCTAAGGTTCTCTACAAGGAAAAGCATATTGGTACAGGTAACGGAAAGGGCGCAAAGAAAATTGACCCTGTTACCGACATCATTATGGAGGAAGGCTCCTACGTTGAGATGGACACAATACAAATCGGTGGTGTAACAAGCTCAAACCGTCTTACAAAAGCAAAGCTCGGAGCAGGTGCAAAGCTTGTTATCCGTGAAAGACTTATGACAGACGGCGACGAAACAGCAAAGTCGGATTTTGAGGTTATTATGGACGGCGAGGATTCAGGTGTAGACCTTGTTTCCCGTTCCGTTGCAAAGGGCAATTCCTATCAGGATTACCACTCCGTAATCAAGGGCAACTGCCGCTGCACAGGTCACTCTGCCTGTGACGCAATCCTTGCAGGAAACGGCAGGGTAAATGCTACCCCTGAGCTTTACGCAGGCGACCTTGATGCTTCACTTATCCACGAGGCAGCAATTGGTAAAATTGCAGGTGAACAGCTCATCAAGCTTCGTACTCTCGGACTCACCGCAGAAGAAGCTGAACAGAAAATCATTGACGGTTTTCTCAAGTAATTACAATAAAACATCGTCCCCCGATTGTGTTTTTGTACAATCGGGGGACGACTCTTTTTGGGAGTTTATCAGAAATATATTAATGGAAATTATTCATGCTTTCCGCAGCTTCCGCTGCAGCCGCTGCAGTTGCCTGAACAGCCGTGTGCTGTTTCAGTGTTGGAACTGCAGACTTTGCTGTGCGGACAGCCTATACACTTCTGTCCGCTCTTTTTTGCCTTGTAGACATAACCGCCTGCAAGTCCCACAATTATTCCGACAATTGCAATTATAATAATATTTTCCATAGGAACAGCTCCTTATCAACTTTTCACTGCTGCTTTATTTCCCTTAAGTTCATATTCCTTCTTAACCTTCTTGTCAGCGTTGATGCACATATATACAACAATTGCTGCTATTATGAGAACTGCGATAAGACCGCCGAGGAAACCTTCACCTACAGTACCTGTTGTGATGAGTGTACCAATCTGGTATACGAGGAAGCCTACTGTGAAGCCTGTACCAAGCTGGAGACCGATACCGCCCCAGAGCCACTTAGCGCTCTTCATTTCAGCGTTCATAGCACCGATTGCCGCAAAGCAAGGAGGTGTAAAGAGGTTGAACATAAGGTATGCGAGTGCAGCAGCCTTTGAGATTGCGAATACTGTTGCAACTTCTGTGCCTGCACCTTCCATAAGTGCGAGTTCTTCTGTGTCAATGAGATTTTCAAGTCCTACAAAGCATACAGCAAGTGTACCAACAACATTTTCCTTTGCAATGAAGCCTGTGATAGCTGCAGCTGCAAGCTGCCAGGAAAGTACGCCTACAACCGGCACAAGGAGGTATGCAAATGGACCTGCGATAGATGCGAGGATAGAGGAGTCAGCTGTTTCAGCAACCTTGAAGCTCCATGTGAATGTCTGCATAATCTGTACAGCTGTGTTACATAGAAGAATAATAGTAGCCGCCTTTACAATGTATGACCAGCCACGGCTGCACATTGTCTGAAGTGCTCTTACAAGGCTTGGAACCTTGTATTCAGGAAGTTCAATAATGAAGAATGACTTTCTTGCCTTGTAGCCGGCAATCTTATTAACAAGAAGTGCACCAAGGAAGATAAGAAGAATGCCTGAGAAGTACATAAGCGGACTTACCCACCATTCGTCAGCGAAGAATGCGCCAGCGAAAAGTGCAATAACAGGGAGCTTAGCGCCGCAAGGCATGAATGGTGCGAGCATTGCTGTTGCACGTCTTTCACGTTCGTTACGGATTGTTCTTGAAGCCATAACACCGGGGATTGCACAGCCTGTTGTGATTACGAAAGGGATAACGGACTTACCTGAAAGACCAACCTTCTTGAAAATAGGGTCAAGCACAACGGAAGCACGTGCCATATAACCACAGTCTTCGAGAAGTGCAATGAGGAAGTACATAACCATTACCAGTGGGAGGAAGCCAATTACGGCAATTACACCACCGATTACGCCGTCAATAAGGAGAGCGTAGAGGAGGGGATTAGCGTCGCCGAGAAGACCGCCGATCCAGCCCTGGAATGCTTCGAGCCAGCCAACAAGTGTATCAGCAAGGAAAGGACCTACCCAATACTGTGAAATCATAAGTACGAGGCACATTACAACAGCGAAAATCGGAATACCAAGCCACTTATTTGTAATGACAGCGTCAATCTTGTCGCCGATGTTCTTGTCCTTTGTGAATACCTTACGGTTTTCAACGTCAGCAACAATTTTGTTTACGAAGTCAAAGCGCTTTTTATCTGCTTCAACAACCACATCCTTGTTGGAAAGGTCAATGTTGCCCTGAACATAAGGTGCTGTCTGACCCTTACCTGCATTTGCAACCGCCGCCTTTACAACATCCTCAAGACCTTCTGCTGTTGTAGAAGTTGTATTTACAACAGGACAGCCAAGCTTTGCAGAAAGTTCAGCAGCATCAATTGTTGTTTCTTTCTTTTCGTTTACGTCAGACTTATTGAGTGCAACAACAACAGGAATACCGAGTTCAAGAAGCTGAGTTGTAAAGAAAAGGCTTCTGCTGAGATTTGTAGCATCAACGATATTGATTATTGCGTCGGGATTTTCATTTTTTACATATGTACTTGTAACGCTTTCCTCAGATGTAAACGGGGACATTGAGTATGCGCCCGGAAGGTCAACGGCAATCAGGTCTGCACCATTGCTGTAAGCTTTCTTTATAGGGTGTTCTTTTTTTTCAACGGTAACACCAGCCCAGTTACCAACTTTCTCATTACGACCTGTAAGAGCGTTGAACATAGTGGTTTTACCACTGTTAGGATTGCCTGCTAAAGCAATTCTCATAATATATCTCCTCCTGAAATGAAATTCTATTTAAGCAGTATTCTGCATAATATATTAAGTTAGTGTTGACTAACTTGCGCCTGAAAAAGTAATCGTCAGGTAAATAACCCGTCCGATTGCTTTTCTTATTAATCAGATAGATATGGCTTCTGCAAGCTCGTTGTCGATGTTGTAACGACCATCCTTAATAGATACAACGCAACCACCTTTTAAATGGGAAACGACTGTAATCTTTTCGCCTGCATAGCAGCCAAGAGAGAAAAGAAATGCATCAAGTTCTTCGTCATCAGTTTCGATGCTGCTGATAATATACTCTTTTCCTTCTTCTGCATTGCGTAAATTCATAATAACCTCCTGAGGTTAATTAGAATATGCTAACTATTGCACAATAAAATAAGTTAGCTCTTACTAACCATATATATGATACCACAACGTGAAATATTTGTCAATATAAATATTTTTATTTTACAGGATTTTATCTTTAATAAACAATCAAATATTCTAAACATGTGCAGAGTTTAGGCAAAATATCCATGTCATCTGAACTGAATTGAGCAAAAGAAAAGGCAGCTGTAACAGCTGCCTTTCTGAATTATTCAAGATTAAGTCTTTTAGAGAAAATTCTCTCTGAGCCAATGAAGAATACTATCATTAGCACAATTGTGTAAACAATTGAGAAAATCAAAGAAGTCATCATATACTTATAGCCTGCTTCAAACGGAACAACTGAATCAATAACAGTCAGATACTCAACCATTTCCGATGACATGAACAGCATTGCCACGCCTGAAAGAATCTGTTCAACAATATAAAGTGCAAAGAACATCAGTACAGACATTCCAAGCTTATGTGCGTGGAAAAGGTTGCCCAGCGCAAGGCTCATGTAGATGTGGAGCACCATAAATCCTGGGGTGAGTACCATAACTATAGAGCATACCAGGAAGAAAATGCGGAGCTGTTCGGCTGTACCGTTGACAGTATCTTCAACAAAAGCTGATTCTAACAATTCCCAGCCGACATCGAGCTTGAACAGCCACAACGGCTCACCCGCAACAATTCCGAAGCAGATGCCCATTACTACCACTGCCGCCGCTGACCAGATGTATGTTGAGATGAACTTTGACATGATAAGCTTCCATGTAGGAACAGGAAGTGTGTGCATCAGATAACCCTCATCACGGACAAGGTTCTTGTAAAATCGGATTGTTGCAATTACAAAAATCATTGTAAACATTACAATAGCCGCCGCAAAGAACAGCATTGCACAGATAACCATCATTATTTGGAAGAAACGGTTTTCCTTGAAAACATCTGTCAGTCTGTCCAGCACCATAAGAAGAATACTGAAAAGGAACATTGCCGTAAAAACGATGCCATAACGTTTGTAATCGGCAAGTATATCATATTTAATAAGCTTTCTTAACATGCGAACACCTCCCTGAACAAAGCGTCCACGGATTTGCAGTGCTCATCGCGGATTTCGTCGACAGTTTTGTGCATTACAAGGCATCCGTATTTGATCATAATTACTTCATCGAGGATTTTTTCAACATCGCTGATAAGGTGAGTTGAAATGATAACCGTCGCGTTTTCGTTGTAATTACCGATAATAGTCTTTATTATGTAATCACGAGCCGCAGGGTCAACACCCGCAATAGGCTCGTCAAGCAGGAAAAGCTCTGCATCACGGCTCATAACAAGTATAAGCTGAACCTTTTCCTTTGTACCCTTAGACATAGTTTTAAGTCTGTCGCCCGACTTGATATTGAGTCTTTCGAGCATGCCGTAAGCAGTTTCCTCGTTGAAATCTGAGTAGAAATCCTTGAAGAAATCAACAACCTGCTTAACAGTCATCCATTCACTCAGATAAGTTCTTTCAGGAAGATAAGAAACAATCTTCTTTGTTTCTATGCCGATTTCATTTCCTGAAATTGTAATATCACCGCTGCTTTTTGTAAGCAGACCACTCAGTATTTTTATAAGAGTAGTCTTGCCGCTGCCGTTAGGGCCAAGCAGACCGATAATCTTACCTCTTTCGATATTGAGGTTTATATTGTTCAGTGCAATAGTTTCACCGTAGGTTTTGCACAGGTTTTTACATTCAATCAGCATTAAGATTGTTCCTCCTGTCTGATATAATCCTGAAGAAGCTTAACCACATCTTCATTGCTATATCCAAGATTATACATCTTTTTCAGGAACAAGTCAAGCTGTTCATTGGCAAGACCCCTGCGAAGTTCTGTAATCATTTCTGCATCTTCTGTAACAAATCTTCCTGATGTTCTCTGTGTAAAGAGCAAACCCTCACGTTCAAGCTCAGAAAGAGCTTTCTGCATAGTATTAGGGTTAACTTCAGCTTCCGCCGCAAGTTCACGCACCGAAGCCAGCTTGTCCCCAGCCTTGTAACTGCCTACAGCAATACGGAATTTGATATGCTCCATAATCTGCAGGTATAACGGAGTTGACGAGTCAAAAGTCCAAGGCATATGCTTCCTCCTTTGTGTATTATTCGTTTAATACAATGATATAACATATTTTCCAATTTGTCAAGACTTTTTTGAAAAAATTTTCATTAACAGAAAACGATATCATATTAATATTCCGTTATAACAAGGTAAATAAAAGGCTCGGAATAAATCCGAGCCTTGAATATTTTACCAGGGCTGAACAGTACCAACAATGTCCTGCAAGCTGTTCAGGTTGTTGTTAGCAACATGCTTTTCAAGTCCCTCGATAATCTCAACTGGAGCCATCGGGTTGGAGAAAAGTGCCGCACCAATCTGTACAGTTTTTGCACCTGCCATCATCATTTCAACAACGTCTTCCCAGCGTGAAATACCGCCCATGCCACATACTGGGATATTTACTGCGTTAGCAACCTGCCATACCATTCTTACTGCAACAGGGAAGATAGCAGGGCCTGAAAGTCCGCCCACGTTGTTATGGAGAATTGGTCTGCGTGTCTTGATATCTATACGCATACCGAGAAGTGTGTTGATAAGGGAAACAGCGTCAGCACCCTCAGCTTCAACTGCCTTTGCAATTTCAGCAATGTTTGTAACGTTTGGTGAAAGCTTCATCATAACAGGCTTGCTTGTTGCAGCTCTTACGATTTTAGTGATGGAAGCCGCACCCTCACAGCTTACGCCGAAAGCCGCGCCACCTGCCTTGACGTTAGGACAGGAAATGTTTACTTCAATCATATCAACGTCAGTACCGTCAAGCTTCTCAGCAATTTCACGGTACTCGTCAGCTGTTGAGCCAGCGATGTTTGCGATAACAACCGTATCCTTTGTTTTAAGGTTAGGAAGTTCAACTGCGATGAAATGGTCAACACCCGGATTCTGGAGTCCTACACTGTTAAGCATACCGCTTGGAGTTTCAGCAATTCTTGGCGGAAGATTACCTGTACGCTGTCTTGGTGTTGTGCCCTTTACGGAGATACCGCCGAGAGTTGACAATGGGTAGAAGTGCTCGAATTCTCTGCCGTAGCCGAATGCGCCCGAAGCAGGAATAAGCGGATTTTTGAAGTCAACGCCGCAGAAATTCACGGCAAGCTTGTTTGAATTACTCATCGAAAAGCACCTCCTCAGCATTGAAAACAGGGCCGTCCTTGCAGACGTGAGCGTAATACTCGTTGCCGTCACGGATTGTTCTGCAAGCACAAACGAGGCAAGCACCAACACCGCAGCCCATTCTTTCTTCAAGGGAAACCTGACACTTTACGCCGTTTTCCTTTGCGATTTCGATAATTCTGCGGAGCATCACGTTTGGTCCGCAAGCGTAGATTACGTCAGGCTTTTTGGA
>JAZUSM010000121.1:0-5671 GCA_045606725.1 Oscillospiraceae bacterium
CTTAATTACTTCAACACCCTTATAGAATCCGCAATTCTTGCAAACCTTGTGAGGAGCAGTCAGCGCTCCGCAGTTTGTGCATCTTGAGAACGCAGGTGTATCCAGCTTCCAAACAGCTGAACGTCTCTTATCACGTCTAGCCTTTGATACCTTTCTCTTTGGTACTGCCATTATTCAGCACCTCCTTATCCATTACAGTCGCATTCATTTTCATTCAAATCAGTTCCGCAGTGAGGACATAAGCCTAAGCATCCCTCTTTACAGAGCATCTTTGAAGGTAATTGCAACAGACAATCAGTCAATGCAAGCTCGTCCATTTCAAGCTTATCAGATTCTGTAACAACATATTCATCGTTATCACCGTTCATTGAACGAACAACAACATGTTCAAAATCAAAGCTATAATCTCGGTCAAACTCAATCAGACATCTGTCACAGCAAGCGTGCAGAGTAAACGCCGCAGTATAATTAAGCGTTACAACGCCTGCACGGTTTACGATTGCACCATTAATTGTTAAAGGGCGAGAAAAGCTATAACCTTTTAAATTATTCAGTTCCTGAATATCAACTGCATAATCCAATGTAAGTTTTTCACCGACAATGTCATAGAGTTGCTTTAAGTTAATAACCATAATACACCCCAAACATAACAAAAATTATTATAACATATTCACATTAATATGTCAATACTTTTGTTTAAATTATTTAGCAGAATATTTTGTTACACTTTCAGGAAGATCAGCAATATCTGCGGATACTGTAAGAACTACCTTAACATCGTTACCTGTGAGCTTGTCAATCTTATTGAGCATAGCACCAAGTGCTTCAAAATCAGCGCCGCCAACCTTAAGAATAGAATCAACAAAAATTTCCTTGATATCATAGTTGCCTGCAACAAGACCTGCAACAAGACCATAGAATGCTTCAAAAGAATAAATGTTATTAGCATCTGTATCAACAATTCTTACAGAATGAGGAATATCATATCTGAGCTTTTCGCTCTTGTCGATGCAAACTACATAACCGCTTGTTGCCTTTGCAGCATTATTAATCATATCAATTAAGATCTTAGTTTTACCTGTACCCTTAGTTCCTGTAATAATTTTTACCATAAAAACACTCCGTTCCGCCGTTTGCAACGGCATTTTTTATTAACACCTGATAAGCTGCAGGTGAAAACAGACTAAATTAACCAAGCTTTGCTTCAAGAGCAGCTTTCTGGTCTTCATATCCCGGCTTACCGAGAAGTGCAAACATATTCTTCTTATAGCTTTCAACGCCTGGCTGATTGAATGGATTTACACCAAGCATATAACCGCTTACAGCACAAGCTTTTTCGAAGAAATATACCATATATCCAAAACTCTTTTCAGAAGTGTCCTCGAGTTCAAGAACTATATTAGGAACACCACCCTCAGTGTGAGCAAGAACTGTACCCTCGAAAGCCTTTCTGTTTACAACAGACATATTCTGATTTGTAAGGAAGTTAAGACCGTCAAGATTTTCAGCATCATCATCGAGGAAGAAATCCTGCTTTGGCTTCTTTATATCAACAACGGTTTCAAACATAATTCTGGAACCGTCCTGAATAAACTGACCAAGTGAGTGGAGGTCTGTAGAGAAAATTGCGGAAGATGGGAAAATACCCTTATTATCCTTACCTTCACTTTCGCCAAAGAGCTGTTTCCACCATTCAGCCATCATTGTAAAGCTTGGGTCGTAGGAAATAAGCATTTCAACAGACTTGTTCTTGGAGTAAAGAATATTTCTGATTGCAGCATATTTATAGCAATCATTATTATCAAAGTCAGCACAAAGCTCATCCTGAGCCTGCTTTGCACCAGCCATAATTGCATCAATATCACAACCTGCAACAGCAATAGGAAGAAGTCCTACCGCTGTAAGAACGGAAAATCTTCCGCCTACATCATCAGCAATAACAAATGTTTCATAGCCTTCAGTGTCAGCAAGCTGCTTCAGTGTACCTCTTGCCTTATCTGTTGTACAGAAAATTCTGTCCTTAGCACCTTCTTTGCCGTACTTCTTTTCAACCATGCTGCGGAATACTCTGAAAGCGAGTGCAGGTTCAGTTGTTGTACCAGACTTAGAAATAACATTAACAGAAAAATCCTTACCATCACAAAGAGAAATAATTTCATTAAGATATGTTGGGCTGATATTGTTACCGACATAATAAATCTCAGGAGTATCTTTCTTGAGATTGTTGTAAAGAGGTGATTTGAGAAGCTCAATTGCAGCTCTGGCACCAAGGTAAGAACCACCGATACCGATTACGATAAGAACATCAGAATTCTTTTTGATTTTTTCTGCAGCGGCTTTAATTCTTGCAAATTCCTCTTTATCATAGTTGGTAGGAAGGTCTACCCAACCGAGAAAATCGTTTCCTGCACCTGAACGTTCAGCGAGTGTTTTTGCAGCAAGTTCAACAGATGCCTTTGCTGACTCCATTTCGTGCGGTGCGATGAAATTCTGTAAATACTTAGTGTTTAATGAGATTGACATAACTATCTCCTCCAAAAATAATTCCTAATATAATATTACTATAAATCTGCAGATTTTGCAATGATTTTTAGCAATCTAAAGCTTATTCAAGTTGACTTTTGGATGTTTTCACTAAAATGTTAAAAGTTTATTGAGCAATATGCTAAATGCTTTTGCAACATTGATTTCATTTATATTTTCTTTGGCAACAATATCTACGCAAAACATTAATTTATTATTTCTGAAAAATTGTATTTCCCCTACTTTATGTCCCTTTTTTACTGGAGCATAGATATAATCAGTAATTATAATTTCAGAAGTTATTGAGTTAATATCGCTTTTAGGTAAAACAATATTTCTTATTTTTCCGTATTCGATAGGGACAGTTTTTTGTTCTCCTCCCTTTACAGAGAGTTCAGACGGTATATTTTGGGGTATTTCAGGGGTAACGATGTTATATTGTGAAAAAGCCATGTCTAATAGAGACTTTGCTTTTGACAGGCTGTCAGATTTTTCTTCATAACCGAGTACAATTGAAATATATGTTGCTCCATCTCTTTGAGCAGCAACGGCAGTACAATATCCTGAATTCTCTGTGAAACCTGTTTTGAAGCCAATAATTCCTTTATATGACTTAACCAGTTCATTTATATTGACTAATTCGGTTTGTTCATTTCTTACATAATCTCTCCAGCAGGTAAAATACTCATATAGAAAATCATATTTTGAAAGTGCTGCACAAAGTAATGCAAGGTCATATGCTGTTGAAAGTTGTTTGTCATCATCGTAGTATCCATTGCAGTTTGTAAAGATTGTATTTGTCATACCAAGCTGCAGAGCTGTTTCGTTCATTTTTTTTGTGAATTCTTCTTCTGTTCCAGATATTTTTTCGGCTAGTACAACTGCTGCGTCGTTTGCATTGCCGATAATAACAGCTTTAAGTAGTTCATCGACAGCTATTTCTTCACCTGGCATAAGCCAGATTGTTGCACCTTTTATTGAATTTGCGTTTGCTGATGTTTTAAGAGTATCATTTATTGAAAGTCTGTTTCCTTTGATTTCTTCTGCAACAAGATAAACTGTCATCAGTTTTGCCATTACACCAACAGGTACAACTTTATTCTCATCATTACTTGAAATGATAACCTTACTTTCAGCTTCTATGAGAACAGAACAAGCGGATAATTTAATACTTTCAGCGGAAACGTAAAAATTGTTTGTAATGATAGTAACTGACATTACAATGCTTAGTAAAAGGATTATATATTTGTTTTTCATAAGTTCCCTCCAATATATTTATATTAAATTTTTATGCGTATAAATTTACTTTTAGAAAAAAGCTATTGACTTTTGCACATAAAAGTGTTAAACTACTAATATAATATTTTTTGAACAGAGGGATTTCTATGAAAATTACAGCAGTTGGTCTTGGCCTTATTGGCGGTTCTATGTGTAAAGCTATCAAGAAGCACACAAACCATACTGTTTATGGTATTGATATAAACAAGGAGACAATTGAAATGGCTTTGTCGCAGAATGCGATTGATTCCGAAACGGATGATTTGGGAATTGCTGATATTACAATTATTTCGCTTTATCCTACAGATACAATTGACTATATTATTGCAAATGCCTATAAATTCAAGGAAGGCAGTATTGTTGTTGATACTTGTGGTATCAAGAAAGAGATTGTTGATAAGGTTACTCCTGTTCTTGAAAAGTATGGTGTAACATTTATCGGTGCACACCCTATGGCAGGACGTGAATTTTCAGGTTTTGAATATTCGCTTGATAATCTATTTGATGAAGCAAGCTTTATTATTACTCCATCAGCAAGCGTTCCACAGGCTAAGCTTAATTTATTAGAAGATTTGATTTGTTCCATTCACTTCAAGAAGGTTGTTTTTGCAACTCCTGAGGAGCACGACCAGATTATTGCTTTCACCAGCCAGCTTGCTCACGTTGTTTCCAACGCTTATATCAAGAGTCCTACCAATCAGAAGCAGCTCGGTTTCAGTGCGGGAAGTTTTCAGGATTTAACCCGTGTTGCTAAGCTTAACGAAGTAATGTGGACTCCCCTGTTTATGCTGAACAAGGAGCCGCTTTGCTTTGAGATTGATTATATTATAAAAAGCCTTACGGAATATCGTGACGCTTTGATGAATGAAGATAACGAGAAGCTGAAGGCACTTTTGCGTGACGGACGCATACTTAAGGAAAATTCAAAGAAGTTATGAGAAAAGCTTGTACCTTTTGTGGGTACAAGCTTTTTACTTGTATTTTCTCAAAAACGTAGGTCTGAACCATTTTTTATATGCGGCGATTACTTGTGTTAAGGTATAATCATAGAATATAAAAATAAGGTTACCGAAAACAAGAAGCCCAGGGATAAGCCATTGGTTATAGAAGCCGAATTCTTCGAAAAGGTCTATTGTGCCGAGAATATTCATTGTTACATAAAAAATTATTACGACGGAAATGTTGAATGAAACAAGCTTGCACAGCCAGCACAATAGCTTGCTTTTCATTGCTTCAAAATATGATTTTGCTACTGGATAGTACCCAAAGAAAAATGTGAAGAAAAGCCACGCTTCTTTATCGGGAGTTACAAAAAATGAAAGCACGGCGACTACTGCGTAGGTTACAAAAGACCAGGATGTGCTGACCTCGATTGCAACTACCGTGATTAACATTCCTGCAAAAAGCGGGAGGGTTATATTAAGCGGTGGGAAAACAGCTGTAAGAAACATCATTACAAGGCAAAGTGCCGCCACTATTCCACCAAGTGAAACTCTATAGCTTACTTTTTTCATATATATGCTCTTTCAGAGCTTCACTTCCTTTCTTTTAACAGCAGCTTATAAGGTCGCCGCCCATACATTCACAGCAGCAGTCTGCACAAATGAGTCCCTCGCATATATCACAGGTGTCACAGCAACAGAACTGGTAGCCGGAGTCATTATTTGTATTCTGATTTGGGTTGCCCTTCATAAAACCGCCTTTACTTGCAGACATGTGTTTTAATGCAGAGGCATACTCCTGGTTATACGGCTCCATTTTACAAGCTTGGTTAAAATGAGAATAAGCTTCGTCGAGCCAGCCTTTTGCATAGCAGGTACTGCCTTTCAGAAAATACCATTCTGCTGTTCTTTCTGTCATTGTAACAAGC
>JAZUSM010000122.1:0-5968 GCA_045606725.1 Oscillospiraceae bacterium
CAATTTTAAGGGAGGAAATTTATCATGAAGGTAAAAAAGATTCTTTCTGCTGCAATCTGTCTTGCTATGACAGCAACAATGTTTGCTGGCTGTAGCGAAGAAGGCGGCGCAACAGACAATGGTGGCAATGCACCGGCAGCATCCGCTGACGGCAAGATTCTCAAGTCTATTGCTGACATCGACACAGAAGCTCTCAAGGGCACATCCATTACTCTTTACACACACGGCGGTAACAGAGTTCTTGGTGAAGAAAAGAAGGATGCTGACGGTAACACATACCGTGACGAATCCTATGCTTATCTGAAGCACCTTGCTGAAAAGTTCGAAGGCGAGTACGGTGTTCACGTTGACCTCCAGGTTAACTCTACAGAAGATGACATCCGTCCACTTCTCCAGACAGCTGACCCATCTATCGACATCTACACATCTCCTAACTGGAGCATCGAAGAATGGCAGCAGTACGCTGAACCATACTGCACAGTTGATGAAGCTAAGGAACTTTACGGTGACTACGCTGAAACAATGTACAACGATGGTACATACATCTACGCTCTTATGCCTGCAAAGACATATAACAACGCTGTAGTTTACAACGAAGAAACAATCAAGAGCGTTGGTTACGATGCAATCCCAACAACACAGGCTGAATTTGAAGATCTCTGCACAAAGCTCAGAGAAGCTGGCATTGACCCAATCGCAATGCACAGAGTTGAAAACTGGCCTCTTTCCACAATCAATGACTTCGCTAACTATGTAGCTGGTAGAAATGACGCTTACCAGAGCATGCTCAAGAGCGACACACCATTCAGCGAAAGCGAACCAATGGGTAAGACAATCAAGATGTACACAGACTGGAAATCCAGAGGCTTCTTTGAAGCTGACATCTACACAGACTTCGGTGTAGCTATGGACGTTGTAGGTAACGGTAAGGCTGGTATGATGCTCTTCGGTGCATGGGTAGTTCCACAGATCCAGGGCCGTGTTCCAGAAGGAACAGATCCATCCGTAATCAAGTTTGCTCCGGCTCCTGACTTCGGCAACGGCCAGTATGTAATGGCTTCCGCAGCAGACAGCTATGCAATCAGCAAGGGCTCCGACAACAAGGAAGCTGCAAGACTCTTTATCGAATACATCTCTGAAGATGCTCAGTACCTCGCAGACAGCGGTTACATCGCAATGAAGAAGGGCGTTACACCTGTTGTTCCTGATCTTTACAAGCTCATCGATGACGCTGTAGAAGCTGGTACATGTAAGGTTCTCTTTGCTTACGCTACAAACCAGAACTCCATCAACAACGAAGCAGTTCTTACAGAAGCAAGCCTCCTTGCTGACGTTAAGTATGTTGGTAACCTCTACGACGTTATCGACGTAACTAAGGAAGCTGACTGGGCTGCATACGTTGCTCAGGTTGACACACAGAACAAGGCATATGTTCAGGCAAGAGAAGATCTCGGCGTTGCTTGGGATGACACTCTCTAATCAAAAGTAATTTATCTGAAGCTTGGGCGGTATTATTATGTACCGCCCAAATTCATAATCAAAAGGTGAGGTAATATGAAAAGTAAAAGCAGATCCTTGTTCATAATCCTGTTTCTTGCATTGCCGCTTATTCATCTGATTATTTTCTCATATGTACCGATTATCGGTAACTTTGTCCTCAGCTTCACAAACTGGAAGGGCTTCGGTGAGATTGAATTCATTGGAATAAGAAACTATCGCAAGTTGTTTACAAATCCGGAATACATTTCAATGTTCAAGAATTGTCTTTGGTATTTCCTTGCGGCAATTCCACAGCTTATTTTCGCGTTTTTCCTTGCCGTTATTGTAAACGGTAGATTTAAGGGACTCAACATTTTTAAGGGTATTCTTATTATTCCGTATCTTCTTAACGGTGTAATTATTTCTACAATCTTTATCATTTTCTTCAATGGTGAAGGTACACTCAATACTATCCTTGGCGCAATTGGTCTTGATGCTCTTCAGCATAAGTGGCTTCAGGATCTTGAACTTGTAAACCCTGCTGTTGCTTCAATCAGTATCTGGAGATATTACGGACAGAACTTTATTATGTTCTTCGGTGCACTTCAGTCAATTCCTACTGAACTTTATGAAGCAGCAACACTTGACGGCTGTACAAAGATGCAGGAAATCAGATATATTTCCATTCCGTCAATCAAGAAGGTTCTTTTCATCAACATCCTTCTCAGTGTTTCAGGTTCAATTCAGGTATTCGAAATTCCGTACATCATGCTTAACGGAAGCAACGGCACAAGTACACCTGTTATTATGATTCAGCAGAGTATGTCCGAAAACAGAGTCGGATTTGCGGCTGCACTTTCAGTAATGGTATTTGTTATCGTTCTGATAGTTGTCGGTCTTCAGAAACTGCTTGTAAAGGAGGATTGACATGAGCGTATTCGATAATGAAGGTAAAAAGTCCAAAAAGAAAAAAAATGAAGACATAAGCTACATGGCGCAAGAAACACTTGCATATAAAATCGTACGCTATGTATTCCTTGCTTTTGCATGCTTGTTTGTAATCATTCCGCTTATTCCGCTGATTTTCATGGCATTCAAGACCGGTGCAGAATATTCATCCACAAGCGTACTCGAAGCTCCAAAAAGCTTTTTCAACTTTTATAACTTCAAGTATGCTCTTGATGTTGGTAACCTCGGCAAGGCTTTCCTCAACACAGCTATCATTCTTACAATTTCACTTGCAATTCAGGTTACTCTGACAGCAATGGTTGCATACGTACTCGGAAGATTTGAGTTTATGGGCAAGAAGATTGTCAAGACACTCTTTACCCTTACAATGTTCATTCCGATTGTTGCAACACAGACTCTCGTGTTCAGAATGATGTACGCCGTAAAGCTCATCAATACAATGTGGAGCGTTGTTCTGCTTTATTCAGGCGTAGGCATTGTAGGTATCTACATTATGCTCAACCAGCTTGAAAGCATTTCCAAGGAAATTGACGAAGCAGCGCTTATCGACGGTGCAGGTTATTTCCGTACATTCGCAACAATTGTATTTCCGCTTATGAAGCCCGCTTGTACAACACTGATTATCATCAATGGTATCGGTCTTTACAACGACTTCTATATTCCTAATCTCTATCTGAACAGAGATGTTCAGACATTTACCGTTGCACTTTATAAGTTCTTCGGTTCAATGGCAACACCATTCGAAATTGTTGCCGCTGCAATTATCATCGGTATGATTCCGATTATGATTGTATTTATCTTCCTTCAGAAGTATATTTACAACGGCCTTGCAGGTTCCGTTAAAATGTAATTCTGCCGGTAATCTTCCTGGAATATATATCTACACAGCCTGAGCAAAACCTGTATTTTACGGGTTTTGCTTTTGGCGTTAATGAAGTTGGAGGTAATCCCGATGAAAAACAAAGTCACGCTTACAGCTATAATGTCAGCAATTCATCTTATCGTTGTGCTGAGCATTGTCTGCTTCGGAACAATATTTCTGTCACTGGGAATACTTCTGATTCCTGCCCTGACATCAGCCTTTATTGTCGGCAAGGATGTAATATACAAGCGTTATGACGTATATGACGGACTTGTAAAAAGATTTTTCAAGGGACTCACTTCGGAAATAGGAATGATGAGATACTTCCCATTGCAGCTGATTATACTCATCCAGCTTGCAGGCATGTATGCGGCAGAAAAGGTGGGAATGAATTTCCTGATGTACCTTATGATTGCCTGCATTTCATTCGTGCTGACACTGATTGTCTATGTTATTGCATATCATGTTTTCTACAGTGAAAAACCAACTGTGACGGAAGTTCTTATTGCAATGTTCTATCGTGTACATTTCTTTCTGCTTGTGTGGGTAGCAATGCTTCTTGTAACGACATTGTTCAGCGTAAAGCTGATGGGCGTATTTGTTCTGGTCGGAACAACAGCTTTGCTGCTTGTGGAAACGGTTGCCTTTCTTGGAATACTTGGTTTCAAGAATCTGAGAAAGGAACTTACAGCTGAAGAAAAAGAATATTTCGGAGAAGAAATGCTGAAAAGAATATGAGTACAAGCAACAACGCACCGCTGTTCATCCAACAGCGGTGCGTTTATTTTATTATAGCTTTTTAACTGAATTCTTTATTTCAAGATTTCCGTTGATGCTGCGTATTTCAGTTTTTTTCAATGGATTGTTTATTCTGTCGATAAGCGTAGCAACAGCAATATCCGCAAGCTCATTGGCATCAACACTGATAGTTGTTATCTGTGGTTCAGCTATTTCTGAAATAAGGAAGTTGTCATATCCGACAACGGAAATATCGTCAGGTACGGAGTAACCCAGACTTTTAAGCTTTCTGATTGCCGCAAAAGCAATTTCATCACAGTTGCAGACAAACGCAGTAGGCATTGCTGACGGGAAATCCATTTCCCCGAAATTCATATTATCATTTTTACGGTCGTTGATTATCCATTCCTCGCGGATGAGGAGATTATTCTCAAGCATAGCCCTTGCGTAACCGTTGAAACGGTCGTAAATACTTGACGTAGCAAGTCTTGTGCCGATGAAGCCGATATCCTTGTGGCCGTTTTCGATAAGGTGCTTTGTAATGCGGTAAGCTCCTGAAATTCCGTTTGAAATTACGCAATCTGCATCAATGTCAGGGATGTAGTAATCCAGCAGAACAATATTGCTTGTGATACCCATAAGCATTTTCAGATATGCGGGGGAAATTTGCCCGAGAGAAATAAGTCCTGTAATTTTACCGTTTGCAAGAATGTTTGGCGGAATAAGAGCAGCTTCCTCATTCTCGCTGATATTTTCCTGAATACAGCTGATGTTGTCCTGCTTCAGACGCTTCATAATACGGTTTGACAATGCTGAGTAGAATGTGCCGACAGGAGTAAGGAATTTTTCAGGAATAATGACACCTATATTGCCAATGCTTTCGGATTGAACATACTTGGTAACAGGAATATATCCCATTTCGCGTGCAACGGCTTTAATTTTTTCACGCAGTTCATCTCTGACACCGTCTTTTCCGCTCAGTGCTTTTGATACGGTAACATTACTCGTACCGCAGACTTCGGCAATATCACTTAATGTAACTTGTTTTCTTGCCATATCAAAAAATTCCTTCCATTATTATGAATATTATCTGAAACGTTTAAGCCCATTATAATTATATCGCAGCAAGCTGAATATGTCAATAGATTGCGGCAATTTCAACCAGCGATTTTTCCGATAAAATCAAGAAAAAATCCACGTTAGCACCTTAACTGATGATAACGTGGATTTTTATGTTCAACAACATTTTATTCGCTTACGATTCTGTAATAGCTTCTGGCTGTGATGATATATGCAGAGATGTAGATTACAGCAAAAATCGCAATGCATATTCCTGCAACCGCAAGGAAAAGAGGAGCATTTGTGAAACCGAAAAGTGAAAGCAGACGGAGAATAATAGGGAGCGCAAACATAGTGTGGATTGCCGCAGTAACGAGAGGGGCAAAGAAAACTGTAAGCACCTGAGAGTTGATTGACTGCTTGATTTCCTTTTTGGTCATACCGACCTTGCGGAGAATTTCAAAGCGTTCCTTGTCCTCAAAGCCTTCGGAAATCTGCTTGTAGTACATAATAAGAACAGCCGCACAAAGAAAGATTGAACCAAGTACGATACCGAGGAAGAAGAAACCGCCGAATGTTGCGTAGAATTCCTGACCTTCAAAAGCCTTGCTGCGTACATTGATGCTCGCTTCCGATTCAATGGCTGATAATGCATCTGCAAGCTTTATCTGAGCGTCATCATCTTCTGCAAGGTCAATGCCGTAGTAGTTTCCAAGTATGCCGCTTTCGCCTGCGATTTCCTTTACAGTATGCATATCCTTTACGAATACAGCCATTGACGGATACACCTGCATATCAGCGGCGGATACAACAGGAAAATCTTCAACCTTAGCAGTTATGGACAATTCATTTTCGCCATCA
>JAZUSM010000123.1:0-7899 GCA_045606725.1 Oscillospiraceae bacterium
AAAGCTCTGGATTACAAGAATTTCCGCAGCTTGCAAGATGAATGGTATGAACTATTCTACATTCATGAACGGTCTCAAGAAGGCTGGCATCACACTCAACAGAAAGATGCTTTCCGAAATTGCTATCAATGACGCTGCTGGTTTCACAGCACTCGTTGAAAAGGCAAAGGCTGCTCTTTAATTCAAGATTACTCAAAGTCAGAGGCAAATTCTTGCTTCTGACTTTTTGTGGTTTTTTATGATGTTTGTACGCAGGAAAATATACCGCATAAGGAGGTGCAATATGCAGAAAATTACGTCAAAAGACAACCCAAATATCAAGCTTTATGTCAAGCTTGCGGGCGGTAAAAAGTACCGTAAAGAGAATGGCATGTTCACGCTTGAGGGTGTTCGTCTGGTTGAGGACGCGGTTAAGGAAAATGCAGAGCTTCACTCTGTTTTTGTGACAGAAAGCTATGTGAAAAAGCTTGCACAGCAAGGTGAAGCATTGAATTTTCCAAGCGGCGCAAGGCTGTTTGAAATTCCCGATGAAATCGGTAATAAAATGTCGTCAACCGACAGTGCGCAGGGCGTTTTTGCAATATGTAAATGCCTTGAAAAGCCTGTTTTCAGCGATACGGTCAGAAACGGAGGAAAGTATCTTCTTCTCCATTCAATTCAGGACCCTGGTAATCTGGGAACGATAATCCGTACTGCTGATGCGGTGGGCGTGGACGCAGTTTTTCTTGCGGATTGCTGTGATTTGTATAACCCCAAGGTTGTCCGTTCCACAATGGGAAGCCTGTTCAGACTTAACGTTTCTGAGATTGAGTTTGAAGAAGCTTTTCCGCTGTTTGAGGAAAAAGACGTGCCAAGCTTTGCAGCAGTCATAGACAGCGATGCGGTGTCACTTACCGACTGCGATTTCTCAAAGGGCGGAGTAATTCTTATCGGCAACGAGGGTAACGGCCTGCCACGTGAGGTGAGCAATATCTGTACCGAAAGGCTTACGATAAAAATGCAGGGTAACGTGAATTCCCTCAATGCGGCAATGGCGGCAGGAATTATCATGTGGGAGCTTGTGAAATAAAGGGAGGACAGAATAGTGGACAGCAGAAACGTTTATGAGTGGCTGTGGATAGTCAGCTGCATAGGCTGCGGCAACAACAGAATATGGCAGCTTATGTCGGATTTCCGAGCAGTTACCGAAGCGTATGAAATTCTTACTGATAAAGAAAAAAACGGTCAGTTTCTTAATCCGGCAGAACGCAGGAACGCTGAAAGAATTACCTCAGAGCAGATTGAGGAACTTATTTCTTATTGCGAAAGAAAAAATATATACATACTCACCTATGATGATGAGCTTTATCCTGCAAGGCTGAAGAATATATACAATCCGCCTGCAGTGCTGTTCTGCAGAGGTGATATGGGTTGTCTTGAAAATGAATTCAGCCTTTCGGTTGTCGGAACAAGAAAACCATCGGAATACAGCGTAAGAGTCACTTCCGCGCTGGTAAAGGAGCTTTGCAGACTGGGAATAACAGTTGTAAGCGGTTTTGCAGTGGGCATTGATATTACTGCAAATCTTTCAGCTGTAAGAAACGGCGGAAAAACAATTGCCGTGCTGGGTTGCGGCCTTGACCATGATTACCCCAAGGAAAACAGAAGCTACCGTGAGGAGATAGAGAAAAACGGTCTGTTTATTTCGGAATATTTCCCTCAGTTCAAAGGCTCACACGTTTCCTTTCCTGCACGAAACAGAATTCTTTCGGGACTTTCTCTTGGAATTATCGTTGCGGAAGCGGCTGAGAAAAGCGGTGCACTTATCTCGGCAAACATGGCGCTGAGTCAGGGAAAGGGTATATTTGTACTTGCACCGCATGACTTGTTCGACAGACGTTACGGCGGAAATGTTGCTCTTATCCGTGACGGTGCGGTCTGTCTTTGCGGAGTCAAGGATATTGTTTATGAATATTACGAAAACTATGGACATAAAATAGCGAAAGCGCAAACCTCGGATACGGTTGTTCTGCCGGATGACTTTGAGGAAAAGCCGTATAGAGCTAAAGTACAGCCTGCTGCCAATGACCTGATAGCAGAAAGTCCTGTTAAACCTCAGATACAGAAAGCAGAGCAAAGCTTCGACGCTTCCGTCCTTGATGACGAGGCAGCTGAAGTCTATAGAACGCTTAAAAACGCAGGCAAACCTGTCCAGGCAGATGAGCTTGCGGAAATGTGCGGAATGGATATCTCGGAAACGCTGATGGTGCTGACAGACCTTGAAATTGAGGGCGCGGTGCAGTCCTCAGCAGGAAGTATCTACATCGCAAATTAAAATTATGTCGCTTCAACAGCGCTCACATAGATTTGAAAGGATAGGATAAAATGTCAAAACTTGTAATCGTAGAGTCGCCTGCAAAGGCTAAAACAATAAAGAAATACCTCGGCAGCGGATATGAGGTTGTCGCTTCAATGGGGCACGTCCGTGACCTGCCGAAATCAAAGCTCAGTGTTGACGTTGAAAACGGATTTGAGCCTGTTTACGTTGATATCAAGGGCAAGGAAGAGCTTATCGCAAGTCTTAAAAAGGAAGCAAAGAAGTCTGACTTCGTTTACCTCGCAACTGACCCTGACCGTGAGGGTGAAGCAATTTCATGGCACCTTGCGCAGATGCTCGAATTGTCGCTGGAGCAGACTAACCGCGTAACATTCAATGAAATCACCAAAACAGGCGTGCAGAACGGTATGGCAAGTCCGCGTTCAATTGATATCGACCTTGTAAATGCACAGCAGGCACGTCGTATCCTCGACAGAATTGTTGGATATAAGCTTTCTCCGTTCCTCTGGAAAAAGGTTCGCCGAGGTCTTTCGGCAGGACGTGTTCAGTCGGTAGCGGTTTCCCTTATCGTTGAGCGTGAAAAGCAGATTAACAACTTCAAGCCTGAGGAATACTGGTCTATCGATGCGAAAATGACAGCGCCTTCTTCCAAGAAGCAGTTTGATGCAACATTTATGGGTATCGGCGGTGAAAAGACAGAGCTTCATTCTCAGGAAGAAACAGATGCAGTGCTCAAAAGAATTGACGGCGCTGAATATAAGGTTACTGATGTTAAGAAGTCCGTCCGCAGAAAGTCACCTGCACCTCCGTTCACAACCTCCACAATGCAGCAGGAAGCTTCCAAGAAGCTCAGCTTTGCAGCAGCAAAGACAATGAAAGCTGCACAGACTCTTTATGAAGGCGTTGAAATCGAGGGTATGGGTGCTGTCGGTCTTATCACATATATGAGAACGGACAGCCTCCGTGTTTCCGACGAGGCAAGAGCCGCTGCTTATGATTACATTAATGCAACCTACGGCAAGAATTATGTTCCGAATACGCCTAAGGTATATAAGTCCAAATCCAATGCTCAGGACGCTCACGAAGCAATCCGCCCGTCAATGCCGGAGCTTACTCCCGAGCGTGTAAAGGCAAGCCTTACAACCGAGCAGTACAAGCTTTACAAGCTTATCTGGGAACGCTTCATCGCAAGCCAGATGGCAAATGCTGTTCTTGATACTGTTTCTGTAGACATTGACGCAAACGGCTGCAACTTCAGAGCAACTGGCTTCTCCGTCAAGTTTGACGGTTTTACCGTGCTTTATGAGGAGTCCAAGAACGAAGAAGAAGGAAAGGTTCTTCCTAACATCGAAGTGGGCGACGTGCTTAAACTGAAAAATATTGAGGGCCATCAGCACTTCACACAGCCTCCTGCACGATACACAGAAGCAACTCTTATCAAGGCACTTGAAGAAAACGGTATCGGACGTCCTTCAACATATGCGCCTACGATTTCCACAATCATCAACCGTTTCTATGTTGAGCGTGACGGTAAGCAGCTTCGTCCAACAGGTCTGGGTGAGGTTACAACCGACCTTATGAAGCAGCATTTCAAGCATATCGTTGACGCAAAGTTTACCGCTACAATGGAAAGCAATCTCGACAAGGTCGAGGTTGGCGAAATGAACTGGGTTGATACACTCAGCGAGTTCTATGATGATTTTGCAGCAACTCTTGAAAAGGCTGAAAAGGCAATGGACGGCAAGCGTGTCCGTGTTCCAGATGAGGAAACAAACGAGGTATGTGAAATCTGCGGCAAGCCAATGGTTATAAAAATCGGACGCTTCGGCAAGTTCCTTGCTTGTTCGGGATTCCCTGATTGCACAAATACAAAGCGTATCGTAAAGGATACAGGCGGTGTATGTCCTAAGTGCCACAAGAAGGTGCTTCAGAAGAAGTCCAAGAAGGGCAAGAAGTATTTCGGCTGTGAGGATAATCCGAATTGCGAGTTTATGACATGGGATACACCTGTTTCCGACAAGTGTCCTAAGTGCAACGACGGCACAACCCTGTTCAAGAAGGGCGGAAAGATGTTCTGTCTGAAGGACGGCTGCGGCTACGAGGTTGCTATCAAAAAGGAAAAGTAATATGAGCGAAAAAATTACCGTAATAGGTGCAGGTCTGGCAGGCTGTGAAGCGGCATGGCAGCTTGCAAAGGCAGGCTTTCAGGTGGATTTGTGGGAAATGAAACCCGTGAAATTCACCCCTGCACATAAATATCAGGGCTTCGCGGAATTGGTTTGTTCCAACTCGCTGAAAGCCTCACGTGTCAACTCTGCGGCGGGTCTGCTGAAAGAAGAAATGCGCAGACTCGGCTCGCTTACCGTGCCCTGTGCTGAGGAAACGAAAGTACCTGCAGGTGGTGCACTTGCCGTTGACCGTGAAAAATTTTCTGATTTGGTGACGGAGAAAATCAAGTCTGAACCGAACCTCACCGTGAAATGCGGCGAGATTACCGAAATTCCCGATGGCAACGTGATAATCGCAACAGGTCCTCTCACAGCAGGCGGGCTTGCGGAAAGTATTGAAAAGCTCTGTGGCGGTTACCTCAGCTTTCATGACGCGGCAGCACCTATCGTGACCTACGAGTCACTTGACAAGGACAGAATTTTCTTTGCGGCACGCTATGGCAAGGGTGATGATGATTACATCAACTGCCCTTTCACAAAAGAGGAATATATTGATTTCTGGAACGAACTGAAAAATGCGGAATCCGCACCTCTCCACGAATTTGACACGCAGAAGCCCAAGGGCAATGACGATTTCACTGTGTACGAGGGCTGTATGCCCATTGAAGTGCTTGCAAAGCGCGGCGAGGAAACTATGCGCTACGGCGCAATGAAGCCTGTGGGACTCTACGACCCCGTAACAAACCGTCGTCCCTATGCTGTTGTACAGCTCCGTAAAGAGAACAGCGGTGGTACACTCTACAACATTGTCGGCTTTCAGACAAATCTGAAATTCGGCGAGCAGAAGCGTCTTTTCTCAATGATTCCTGGACTTGCAAATGCGGAGTTTGTCCGCTACGGAGTAATGCATCGCAACTCCTTCATTAACTCCCCGAAAGTGCTTGACGGCGATTTCTCGCTCAGGGCACGGAGCAACCTGTTCTTTGCAGGACAGATTACAGGCGTTGAGGGTTATATGGAGTCAGCCGCAAGCGGAATTATGGCAGGACTTAATATGGCAAGACGCTTACAGGGCAAGGACACAATCATTCTTCCGCAGGAAACAATGATTGGCGCACTTGCAAGATATATCTCCGACGAAACGGTTGAAAATTTCCAGCCTATGGGCGCAAATATGGGAATTCTCCCCGAAATCGGCGTCCGCATAAAGGACAAGCAGGAACGCTATCAGGTTATTGCCGACAGGGCGCTTGAAGCGTTTGAGGGGTATATGAGAGGGGTATGACGTATGAACGAACCCATTTATGATTTCACTTTCAAAGAAAAGTGCAGAACTTTTTCACCTGTTTTGTATCTGGTAGTTTTTATACTTGGTCTGTTGGGTATCCCATATATTATAGCAGAAGTAACAGTTATAATTATGTGGGTAGCAGGCGGTTCTGATATTGAGCACACAAATATTATCATTATAGCATTTATATGTCTTATCTTGTCGCTTTTGTTTCTGATTTTTGCAATCCGTATGTTCATAAAAGAAATCAACAACAGGTATGTTTTTTACGATAACTTATTTAAGGTGATTGCTGACGGAGAAGAAAACAATGTGAATTATTCGGATATTGTTGAAATCAAAGAAATGAAAAATATTTATCATCTTTATCTTGATAATGTAAGATGTTATATGATCGGTAAAAGCTGTTTAGGTGAGATTACACCTGAGGAATTTGAACAGTTCCTGATTGTGCATACAAACATAAGACCGAAGAAAGTACAATAGAATCTGAAAGGAAGTAAAGCTATGAAAATAATCGTTGACGCATTCGGCGGCGATAACGCACCTCTCGAGGTCATCAAGGGTGCAGCCGAGGCTGTTGCAAAGCTTGATGTTGAGGTTGTCCTCACAGGTAACGAAAAAATCATCAAGGACATTGCCGCAGAAAACGGTATAAGCCTTGAAAAAATATCAATAATACATACCGAGTCGGTCATCGACATCCACGAAGAGCCTACCGAGGTTATCAAGGGCAAGGCTGACTGCTCAATGGCTGTCGGACTCAAGGCACTTGCCGAGGGTCAGGGCGACGCATTTGTTTCCGCAGGCAGCACAGGCGCTCTCGTTGTCGGCGCAACCTTTATCGCAAAGCGTATCAAGGGCGTTAAGCGTGCGGCACTTTCTCCCGTTATGCCAACAGCATCAGGTCATATGATTCTCGTTGACGGCGGTGCAAACGTGGATTGCCGTCCCGAAATGCTTGTGCAGTTCGGTATTATGGGCAGCTGCTACATGAGTAAGGTTATGGGCGTTGATTCACCTAAGGTTGGTCTTGTAAACGTCGGAGCAGAGGATACAAAGGGCAGAGAAATCGAGCTTGACGCATACAAGCAGTTCAAGGAAGCACCTGTTAATTTCTACGGCAATCTTGAAGCAAGAGAAATCCCGTTCGGCGCTTGCGAGGTTGTTGTTTCCGACGGCTTTACAGGCAACGTAATCCTCAAGCTTTACGAGGGTATGGGCTCATATTTTGCAAAGACACTCAAGAATATGCTCACTACAACAATCCGCGGAAAGCTTGCGGCACTTCTCATCTACAAGAAAATCAAGGCTTTCCGCAGCAAGATGGACTACAAGGAAGTGGGCGGCGCTGTACTTCTCGGTATCTCAAAGCCTGTAATCAAAGCGCACGGTTCTTCCGATGCAAAGGCATTCTACAACGCAATCCGTCAGGCTAAGAACTGCGTTGAGGGTAAGGTTGTTGAGGAAATCACAGCTTCACTTGCTGAACTTAACGCAAAGAAAAAGGCAGAATAACAACTCTTTTTTATGAGGAATTGAAAATGAACTTTACAGAGTTTGAAAATAAAATCGGGTACACCTTCAAGAACAAGGATCTGCTTCACGAAGCGCTGTCCCATTCTTCCTATGCAAATGAAAACAAGCACCACGGCAGACATTCCAACGAGCGTCTTGAATTTCTCGGAGACAGCGTGCTTTCCATCGTTGTTTCGGAGCACCTTTTCACTCATTTCAAGCACCTTCCAGAAGGCGAGCTGACCAAAATCAGAGCATCACTTGTCTGTGAAAAGGCGCTGTTCGAGTTCTCGAAAAAAATTGATCTGGGACAGCATCTTCTTCTCGGCAAGGGCGAGGAAAACAGCGGCGGTAGGGAACGTCCGTCAATCGTTTCCGACGCATTTGAAGCGGTAATCGCGGCAATTTTCCTCGACGGAGGAATGGAAGCCGCGGCAAAATATGTGCTTTCCTTTATCCCGAAAAATCTTGACGCAAACAGCGCAAAGGCTTTGCAGGACTACAAGACGATGCTTCAGGAAATTATCCAGCGTAACCCTGAGGAACGCGTGGAATACGTCCTCGCTGACCAGATTGGTCCTGACAAGTCGGAGGCCAAGCGGTCT
>JAZUSM010000124.1:0-6991 GCA_045606725.1 Oscillospiraceae bacterium
GCGTGCCAAGCTTTGCACTTATTTCTTTCTGCCGTTCATCAAGTCCCCGTGTGCTGAACAAATCAGCATTTATGGTCCGTTTTTTGTCTGCCATAAAAATCTTCCTTTCTTCTTTCTGTAAAATCAATCGTTGCCCCAAAAAATTTCATCAAGTGTTTTCCCAAGCGCCTTGCATATATCAATGCAAAGGTTAAGTGTGGGGTTATAGTCGCCCTTTTCAATGGCATTGATAGTCTGCCTTGACACGCCCACCGCCTCGGCAAGCGCCTGCTGGGACATATCCATAGCTGCCCTTGCGGATTTAAGCTTTAAGTTCTTAGCCACTGTATCACCTCCGTGGTTGTTGAGATTATAATATCACATGTTTTACAATTTGTCAAGTATATTTTACAAAAAGATTTTATTATTTTACTTTTTGTAATATGAGTGAGTGCCGCAAATCCGTTTGTGGACTTGATTTGACGTGGTAAAATAATTTTGAATAATTGTTGAAATTTCTGCGTAACAATGGTATAATTGTTATATATTGCATTTTGAAAGGAGATACTCAAATGCTTGAAAATATCAATATACTTGCAGGAAATGTTTCCGCAGGCTCTTATCTTATAGTCGTAATCGTTGCAGGTGTGCTTCTTGTTGGTGCGGCGGTTGCAGGAATTGTTACAAAGAAAAAGAAAAAGTAATCTCCCACATATTGATTAAAGGAGTGACGTTATGGACAACACATTACAGCTTAAATGTCCCAACTGCGGTGCTTCAATCGGGTTCAATGCCGCAAGTCAGCTTTTTATCTGTGAATTCTGCAACTCGGATTTCACTGAGGCGGAAATCAACATTGCCAACGGCAGAGAGGCTGAACTCAGAGATGATGACGGAGTAATTACTGAAAAAGAGCAATACAATCCCGAAAGCACTGAGTTTGCTGACCATACTAATCTGTATCTGTGCGAAAGCTGCGGTGCGGAAATTGTTGCTGACGAGAATACAGCGGCTACATTCTGCCACTACTGTCACGGTACGGTTACTCTCAAGGGACGCGTAAGCGGTGCGCTTCAGCCTGAGCTGATTATTCCGTTCAAGATTGACAAGGCTATGGCGGAAACTACGTTCAAGACATGGTGCAAGAAGAAATGGTTCCTGCCAAAAAGTTTTTCCTCTCAGGGACAGCTTGAAAAGATGGTTGGTCTGTATGTTCCGTTCTGGCTCGCGGACTGTGATGTTGACGCATCTGCCGAATTTGATGCAAAAAAAATCCACAGCTACCGTTCAGGCGATTACCGCATTACCAACACAAAAATTTACTCTGCAAGCCGTGCGGCAAAGATGACCTACAGAGGCATTCCTGCTGACGGTTCGAGAAAGCTTGACGACAAGCTTATGGACGCTGTTGAGCCATTCAATTACAGTGAATTCCTGCCGTTTTCAATGAACTATTTCAGCGGCTTCTATGCAGATAAGTACGACGTTGAAAAAAGCGAGGCAATCGTGCGTATTAAGGAGCGTATGACCGAGGGCGCAATGCAGGTACTTCGTCAGAGTGTATCGGGTTACACGACTGTAAGCTGCAAGGGCAGCCGTATGCGTATCATGAAGACAAAGTGGCACTACACCATGCTTCCTGTGTGGTTTATGACATATATGTACGGCGGTAAAAAGTATTTTTACGCCATCAACGGTCAGACTGGCAAGGTTGCGGGAATTATCCCTGTTTCCGTGGGCAAGCTTATTTTTATGGCGCTTTGCTTCATTATAGGCTTTACACTTATCGGTTTAATCGGAGGTGGACTTGTATCATGATGAAGAAGCTTATTTCGGTAATGATTACAATGCTTGCGGCACTTATCATTATGGCAGTTCCTGCTTCCGCCTGGTCTGCGGGTATCAACGATATGGCAGGTCTTTATTCTGCTGAAGAACTTGCACACCTTGAAGCACGTCAGGAGGAAGTTTCCGAGCTGACAGGCTGGAATATTGCTGTTGTAACAACGGACGTCGGCTTCGGTCTTGACGGTATTGACGCCTGCGATTACGCTGAACAATACTGCTACGACACCTTCGGCGACGACCCTGACTCTGTTGTATACCTTATTGATATTGATTACCGCTGGATTTCCATGGACGGCGACCTGCTCAACTATTTCAATTCCTCACGTTTCAACACCATGATGGACACCTGTGAGGATTGCTACATGGATTACAATGACGTTGAAAACCTTGAAATCTTCTATCACTATCTTGAGTATTTCTACAACGAGGGTACTGTTGAATATGACCCGTCAATAGGTGCTCTGGGTGATGATTTCGAAGCCGCAATCGAGTGGGATGATGATAAAACCATTGACCTGACAATGATTTTCGGCGGCTTTATCGCAGGACTGATTGGTGCAGCAATAAGCATAGGTGTTGTACTTACAAGATACAAGACACATCTTGCTCCATCAGCAAACGCTTATCTTAACAGGTCAAGCGTAAATATGTACAACAATCAGGATTATTTTGTCCGTGAGTACACTACACGAACAAGAATTGAAAGCTCGTCCTCCGGAGGAGGTCACAGAAGCGGCGGAAGCAGACGCTCAGGCGGAAGAAGCCGAGGCGGCGGCGGACGAGGCGGCAGAAGATAACAAAATAATTATAAACGCGAAAACCGCTTCCGTGTATAGGAAGCGGTTTTTGTTATCCAAATGTTGCAATTGAGTTCATCACAATGTGCAATAAAATCGGACAGAATATATTATCTGTTTTCCAGTACAGTGCACCAAGTGATAAGCCAAGCATACCAATCGGTACATTTGCAAGCAGGTCAGCAACATTAAAACTTGAATAGTTAACGTGACTGAACATAAAAATCAATGCTGTCAGTGCCACGGTGAGAATTGCTCTTACAGTGTTGTTTCCGTTGCCTTTGATAAGTCCGAAAAGAATTCCCCTGTAGAAAACCTCCTCAACGAACGGACCTATCATGCACGCAATTATTATATGAAGAAACCCATATTTTTCGAGTGAGGCGTTAATAGCCTGCTCGTTTGAGCTTTTACCTATTCCCATGGAGTCGATGTAAATTGCCGAAGAAACCATAAGCACCAATGCAATGATGAAAAATATTGCTGCCGTTCTTATATATGTTTCGTGATTTTTTATAAAATCCTTTGTTGAGTCAAGCAGTGCTTTTCTGAAAATAATCGCAGTCAGAATAAAGAATGTTCCGTAAAAAATCGGGTCGCTATATTTCAGCAAAAGCTCTTTCGGGAACAATTTTAATAAAACATCTCCAGCAAATTCAAAGAATACAAGCAAACCCCAGAACATAACTGCAAGTATCAGACAGGCTTTTTTATTGTCGGTAATTTTTGCGTTTGTCATTTTATCACGTTCTTATTCAAACTTATTCACATCAACATCAAGAGGCGCATCAATTTCGTCGGACACATACTTGCCGTTCTTTTTCCGCTGCTTCACGCACTCGGTCAGCAGATACTCAATCTGTCCGTTTACCGAGCGGAAGTCGTCCTCAGCCCACGCGGCAATGGCATCGTACAGCTTCTCGGAAAGACGAAGCGGAATTTGCTTCTTCTGTGCCATTAATACAGACTGCCTGAGTTAACAATAGGCTGTGCGTCGTGGTTGCCGCAGAGTACCACGAGGAGGTTGGAAACCATAGCCGCCTTGCGTTCTTCATCAAGGTCAACAACATTGTTTTCGCTGAGTCTTTCAAGTGCCATTTCAACCATACCGACTGCGCCGTCAACAATCATCTTTCTTGCGTCGATGATTGCGGAAGCCTGCTGACGCTGGAGCATTACAGCGGCAATTTCAGGAGCGTATGCAAGGTAAGTAATTCTTGCTTCAAGAATTTCGATACCTGCGTTTGTAACCTTCTGCTGAATTTCGTCACGGATTCTCTTTGCAACAACCTCACTTGAACCACGGAGGCTTCCTTCATCGGCAATTCCGTCGCCTGTTGTGTCAACATTCTGAGCAATGTCATAAGGGTAAATCTTTACGATGTTACGGAGCGCACTGTCGCACTGGAGGGAGAGGTATTCCTTGTAGTTGTCAACATCGAATACAGCCTTTGCTGTGTCAACAACTCTCCACATAACAGCAATACCGATTTCAACAGGGTTGCCGAGGCAGTCGTTTACTTTCTGACGGTTGTTGTTGAGGGTCATAATCTTGAGAGAAATCTTCTTGTCGGGAACAGCAACATGAACGTCTGTTGTTGTGCCTGCTTCTGTTGTTTTCATAGAGATAGCAGGTGCACCGCCAACATCACCGCTCTGACGGAGCTTTGTCTGTGCAGCAGGGTTTACAGCTGTACAGAATGGGTTTACCCAGTAGAAGCCTTCGGTTTTGAGTGTGCCGACATATTTACCGAAAAGTGTAAGAACAAGCGCTTCCTGGGGCTTGATAATTTTAAGACCAAGATAAGGAATCCAGCCGATAAGGAGCCAGATAACTCCGATTACCACGCCTGCAATAGCAAACATAAAGCCGCTGTCTGCAAGCATTGAACTGAAAATAATCAGCGGAATTGCCGCAAGGTAGAGAATTGTTGTAAGGAAAAGAGCAGACATACCGTTCTGCTTTGTGCGGATAATTTTTTCTTCTGTTGATGTTGTTTTTACGATGTTATCTTCCATAATAATGTTCCTTTCGTTCTGATTTACTGTTTGTAAATCTTTGTGATATCAAAATAATATCACTTTAATTTAATTTTGTCAATACATAGTTTCGAATATTATGTTAATTCAATATAAATATACTAATAACGAGGCTTACATTTGTTGATAATGTATAGTTTTGCTGCAAAAATTCGTCAGATAGCCTGCTAAAAGATGTTGATTTTACAACATCATGGTGTTATAATTTTAGTATAACGAATAGTAAGTGCTTACAGGGAGGTATGTAAAATGAATTTTGACTATAATGGCAAGAGTCCTATTACCCATAGCACTATTTACAATATAATGCTTTGGGTGACAATGATAACATCAGGCGTGTTTTTTATAAAAAACATTATCGGCTTCAATATTGGCGGACTTATCGCCGTTGGAAGCTGTATCATTGTACTCGTTGCGGCGCTGTTCATTATGAAGGCAAAGCGTACAGATGATATTATCAAGGAATTTGTTCTGTCAATAATCCTTATTTTTGTAATTATGACAATCTCCCTTTTCAGCGGTGCATCATACAGTGATGATTTTCCATTGTATCTTGCCCTTATCGGCATGACAGGTATGTATATGGAGCCGAAATTCACAAAGATACAGATTGCGGTTGTTGACGCCGCGCTTGTAATAATGTATATTGTGCATCCCGAAAAATCAGGCGGTCTGGGTCAGTACATACTCTGTTTCGCAATTACAAATCTTGCGGCAGTGCTTTTCTATCTTGCGGTAAACAGAGGACGTGCGTTCATTGAACTTTCACGCCGTCAGACTGAAGAAGCAGAAAGACTTATTGCTTCAATCAGAGAAATGGGTGACGTGCTTCAGAAGGATTTTGACAATTCCTCAAGTGCAATCAGTGACAGCACAAAGGGCCTTCGTAAAGGCTCTGAGAATATCACCTCGGGCGCAAATATTGTTGCGGAAAGCTGTCAGGGCGTGCACGAAAAAATCCGTGAAACACAACAGCAGATTTCTTCCCTTAATAATCAGGTTAAAAAGTTTGAGCAGGCTATTTCCGAAAACGACAGCAATATGGAAGCTATGAAGTCACAGCTTCGTGATGTAAGCCGTATCATCGAGGAGTCAAATGCTGTATTCGGCAGCATGACCGAGCAGATGAACGAGGTTACGGAAATTGCAAAGAAGATGAGTGATATTTCTTTCAAGACAACGCTTCTTTCCCTTAATGCATCCGTTGAGGCGGCGAATGCAGGCGCTTATGGTGCAGGTTTTGCTGTTGTTGCAGGTGAAATGAAGGAGCTTTCCGAAAACAGTGACCGTTTTGCTGCACAGGTTACAGAGGTTGTTGACGGACTTATCAGCCAGGTTGACAAGACCGCTGTTCAGTTCGAGGACAGCACAAAGGCAATCGTTGCTACCGAAAAGAAGATGAACGAGCTTCAGGAAAGCTTTATCCGTCTTACAAACCGTTTTGGCCAGCTTTACGAAAATATTGATGAGCAGAACAAGAACGTACATCAGGTTGACGATATGTTCAGAGGTCTGAAGTCCAGAGTAGTGGAAATGCAGGAGGACTCCGTGAAGAACAAGAGGGCTGTTGCGGATATTGCGGTTGCAATGGACAGCTACAGGGAAAACATTGAAAAGGTTATTGAAAATACAAGGATATAAAAATTACCGCTGTTTCTTTTGGGGACAGCGGTAAAAGTATGTGAGGTCGCAAAATGAAAATAATAAATCTTGTAGAGGACACTCAAGGCGCAAGCGGCGCTGAATTTGAGCACGGCTTAAGCTTTTACATTGAAACACCAAAGCATAAGCTTCTTTCCGATGCAGGTGCAACGGATATGTTCATACGAAATGCTGACTTGCTTGGAGTACGGCTTGAAACTGTTGACACGCTTATTCTGAGTCACGGCCACTACGACCATTCAGGCGGAATAATGCCATTTGTAAAGTTTAACCCGACTGCGAAAATCTATATGCGCAGTAATGCAGGCGGAGAATATTACCACGATGAACGTTACATCGGAATTGACAAGGAAATAATGAAACTTCCGCAGGTTGTGCTTACGGAAGATTTGCTTGAAATTGATGATGAACTGTCGCTGTTTTCGGGAATACGGGGCAGCAAATTCCGTCCGAAAGGAAATCTGCTTCTGTCGGAAATTGTTGACGGAAAACAGGTGCAGGACGAGTTTACCCACGAGCAATGCCTTGTGATTTCAGCAGAGGGAAAGAAAATTCTCGTGTCGGGTTGCGCACATAACGGCATAATTAATGTGCTGGACAGATACGCTGAGATTTACGGCGGAGTACCCGACGAGGTGGTAAGCGGCTTCCACATGATGAAGAAG
>JAZUSM010000125.1:0-20040 GCA_045606725.1 Oscillospiraceae bacterium
ATAGATGTAGCCATAGCGCAAGCAGCGATAGCAGCAAGAATCTTCTTAAGGTTCATTGATATTTCCTCCATTCAATTAGTATACATATAGTTTGTCTTAACTATGTTGTAATTATAACATAATAAGGCCACAAATCCAATTGCTAAATTAACAATATTTCAATTGAATATTGCGCATCCTTTAGCTATTATCTACAAAAACAATGAAATTTTTCACTCAAAAATGAAAATTTGATTACAATTTCTGTTACTTTTTCCCTTTGATGTGTCCTTGTTTCCAAAAGGAAAAGGAGACTTGCCCAACGGAAGTCCCCTTTGAAAAATCAATTAGTCAACCAGTGAAATGATAGCCATTTCAGCTGCGTCACCGCGTCTTGGTCCGATCTTGATGATTCTTGTGTAACCGCCGTTTCTGTCAGCGTACTTTGGCGCGATTTCATCAAAAAGCTTCTTTACAACGTCTTCCTTTGTAACGTATGCAAGAACCTGACGCTTGGAGTGAAGATCGTTTGTCTTAGCTGTTGTAATCATCTTTTCAGCCATAGAACGAACTTCTTTAGCTCTGGTTACTGTTGTTTCGATTTTGCCGTTTTCAAGCAGATATGTTACCATAGCTCTGAGCATTGCTTTTCTATGGTCGCTTGTGCGGCCCAGTTTTCTGGTTCCCGGCATTTATATTCACTCCTTACCTATCAATGTGTTATTCCTCTTCAGAGCTGAGGTCAAAGCCCAGTGACTGGAGCTTTTCCTTAACTTCATCAAAGGATTTCTTACCAAGGTTTCTAACCTTCATCATTTCCTCTTCGGACTTGTTGATAAGGTCATCAACCGTATTTATTCCCGCTCTCTTCAAACAGTTGAAGGAACGTACTGACAAGTCAAGTTCCTCAATGGTCATCTCAAGGATCTTTTCCTTACCCTTGTCGTCCTTTTCAATCATGATTTCTGTGATTGCGGACTCGTCTGAAAGCTCTGTGAAAGGCTTCAGATGCTCAATGAGGAGATTGGCTGCCTGTGAAACTGCTTCCTTAGCGGAAACAACACCGTTGGTCCATACTTCAAGTACGAGCTTGTCGTAGTCTGTAACCTGACCAAGACGTGTATCCTCAACGGAATAGTTCACCTTCAGTACAGGGGTATATATGGAGTCAACCGCGATTACGTCGATACCGAAGTTGAAAAGCTGCTTATTCTTTTCGGCAGGAACATATCCGCGTCCCTTGTCGATAGTGATTTCCATATAAAGCTTAGCGTCCTTGCCGAGAGTAGCAATATGCATTTCCGGAACAAGAATATCCACTTCGGAGTCGGTTTTAATGTCACCCGCAGTAACTTCGCACTCATCTTCCGCTTCGATATAAACTGTCTTAGGACCCTCGCCGTGAAGCTTTGCGATAAGACCCTTGAGGTTCAGGACGATTTCAGTTACGTCCTCCTTAACGCCTGGTACTGTAGACATTTCGTGACGTACGCCGTCAATCTTTACAGATGTTACAGCCACGCCCGGAAGTGATGAGAGCAGAACACGTCTCAGGCTGTTGCCGAGAGTGTGTCCGTATCCACGCTCAAGCGGAGCAACAGTAAATTTGCCGTAGGTTCCGTTGCTTTTAAGTTCGACGGTTTCAATTTCCGCCTTCTGAATTGGTTCAAGCATGATAAAACCCTCCTATTTCGAATTGCGGATAACGTATTCTGCCTATTACTTGGAGTACAGCTCGACAATAAGGTGTGTCTGTGTCTCGTAGTCGAGATCTTCAACGCTAGGCATACGAACAACCTTTGCAGCAAAGTTTGCCTTGTCAGCTTCGAGCCAGAGAGGAACTACTCTGCTGGATGTCTGTTCAACAGTTTCCTTGAACTTGTCATAGCTGCGGCTCTTTTCGCAAAGTGCGATTACGTCGCCAACCTTTACGCGATAGGATGGAATGTCAACTCTTTCACCGTTTACTGTGAAGTGACCGTGGGAAACGAGCTGTCTTGCTTCTCTTCTTGTGAGAGCCATACCCATTCTGAATGCGATGTTATCAAGTCTGGATTCGAGGATAGTGATAAGGTTATCACCGGCCTTACCTTCCATCTTTTCAGCAATCTCAAAGTAGTGGTAGAAAGGCTTTTCAAGAACACCATAGATGAACTTGAGCTTCTGCTTTTCCTTGAGCTGCATACCATATTCAGAAACCTTCTTCTTGTTGTTACCGCCTGGGTTTCTGTTGGATTCCTTGGAGATACCCATTACCATCGGGCTGATGCCGAGGTATCTGCATCTCTTAAGAATTGGTTCTTTATTTAAAGCCATTACAATACACCTCCAATAGATTAGACGCGGCGTCTCTTAGGCGGACGGCATCCATTGTGTGGGATAGGAGTAACGTCCTTGATGAGCTTAACTTCAAGACCAACTGTCTGGAGAGCTCTGATTGCAGCTTCACGACCAGCGCCAGGACCCTTTACGTATACCTCAACAGTCTTGAGGCCGTGTTCCATAGCAGCCTTTGCAGCTGTTTCAGCAGCTGTCTGAGCAGCAAACGGTGTAGACTTCTTGGAGCCTCTGAAACCGAGTCCGCCAGCGGAAGCCCAGGAAATTGCGTTACCCTGAATATCAGTGATAGTTACGATTGTGTTGTTGAAAGTGGACTGGATATGAACAGCGCCATTTTCAATGTTCTTACGTTCACGACGACGTCTAACAACGGTCTTCTTACCCTTAACCTGTGCCATTGTTCATTTCCCTCCTTACTTCTTCTTATTAGCGATTGTCTTAACAGGACCCTTACGAGTTCTTGCGTTTGTCTTTGTTCTCTGTCCTCTTACCGGAAGACCCTTTCTGTGACGAACGCCTCTGTAACAACCGATTTCAACCAGTCTCTTGATGTTGAGTGCAACATGTCTTCTGAGGTCACCCTCTACTTCAAAGTTGTGGTCAATGTAATCACGGAGCTTAGCTACATCATCATCGGAGAGGTCCTTAACTCTGATATCAGGGTTAACACCTGTGTTTGCGAGGATGATTTCAGCAGATTTACGACCGATACCGTAGATGTAAGTGAGACCGATTTCGACTCTCTTATTCTTAGGAAGGTCAACGCCTGCAATACGTGCCATTTACAATACACCTCCATATTGGATTTGAATACGAATTTTGTTTATCAGCCCTGACGCTGCTTGTGCTTAGGGTTTTCGCAGATAATCATAATCTTGCCTTTTCTTTTGATAACCTTGCATTTTTCGCAGATAGGCTTAACTGAAGGTCTAACTTTCATTAAAATTACCGCCTTTCTGATTGAATAACTTTATTACTTCGCTCTCCAAGTAATTCTGCCCTTTGTGAGGTCATATGGTGACATCTCAACTGTTACCTTATCGCCGGGAACGATTCTGATATAGTTCATTCTCAGCTTGCCGGAAACGTGAGCAAGAATTTTGTGTCCGTTTGCAAGTTCAACCTGGAACATTGCATTAGGCAGAGCTTCTATGACTGTACCCTCAATCTCAATAACATCTTCCTTAGACAAGTAAATGCCTCCTTTGGATATTTCGATTTCGGCAGGACTTACTCATTTCCCGTGTATTCACGCAGGAAGCTTCTCAGTCCTTTGTCTGTCAGATTGTCAAGCTGTATTTCAGCCTTGGTGAAAGCAACGTGCTTCATGTTCTTCTTTTTCGGGGCGCTGAGCTTACGCTCCTTGCCGTCCGCAAGATAAACATAACCGTCCTTTACGGAAGTGACAACCATAAAGCGTCCTTCCTCTCTTCCGGCCTTGGCCCTGACAATCATTCCGGGTTTTGCCTCCACAGCATACCCTCCTTAAATTGTGGGCTTTGTAAGAATTACAGGCCCGTCGGGTGTAACTGCGACTGAATGCTCAAAGTGAGCAGAAAGTGAGCCTGACTTGGTCAATACAGTCCAGCCGTCGGGAAGGATTTTTACATCCTCACCTACCGCATTAATCATCGGCTCAATGGCAATTGTCATTCCTGAAACCAGTCTTGGTCCGTGACCTGCCCTTCCGAAATTCGGAACTTCAGGTGACTCATGGAGCTGTCTGCCCAGACCGTGACCGATAAACTTCTTGACAACGCCGTATCCATAAGCTTCACAGTGCTCCTGAACCGCATGACCGATATCACCGATTCTGTTTCCTGCGATTGCCTGTTCAATTCCCTTGTACAGACTTTCCTCAGTAACTTTGAGAAGCTGCTGTGCCTCTTCTGAAATTTTACCTACGGCAAAGGTATAAGCGGTATCGCCATGGAAGCCGTCAATATAAGCGCCCACGTCGATGCTGACAATGTCACCCTCCTGAATTCTCACCTTTTTGGAAGGAATTCCGTGAATGACCTGATTATTGATGCTGATGCAAGCGGAAGCGGGGAAACCGCCGTATCCTAAGAAGGAAGGCTTTGCACCATTCTTGACAATGTAATCATGAATGATTTTGTCAAGCTCAAAGGTTGTCATACCGACTTTTATAGACCTGCCGCCGAAGTGGAGCGCGTTGCCGGCAATAATGCCCGCCTTACGCATTTTTTCCAGCTCGGATTTGGATTTTACACTAATCATTTTATCACGCCTTACGCATTAACTGCCTTAAGAACGAGAGCGGAAGTTTCCTTAACCTCGTCCTGACCCTGTACTCTTTCGAGCTTGCCTCTTTCCTCATAGAAAGCAGCAAGAGGAGCAGTCTGCTCGTGATAAGTGCGGAGTCTTTCGATAACTGTTTCAGGAGCATCGTCCTTACGCTGTACAGCATTTCCGTCGCACTTATCGCACTTGCCCTCAACCTTAGGAGGGTTGAATTCGATGTGGTAGGATGCGCCGCACTTGTCGCAAACGCGTCTGCCTGAAAGTCTGCCCTGAATAGTTTCATCAGCAACCTCAATAGAGATTACCTTGTCGATGTTGATACCCATAGCCTCGAGAGCCTCAGCCTGTGGAACAGTTCTTGGGAAACCGTCCAGAATATAACCGTTCTTGCAGTCATCCTCAGCAATTCTGTCCTTGAGAATGCCAATAACAACTTCGTCAGGAACGAGAGCGCCGCTCTCCATGAAACTCTTGGCCTTAAGACCGCACTCAGTGCCGTTCTTTACAGCCTCACGCAGAATGTTTCCTGTAGAAATCTGTGGAATACCCAGCTTTTCGCTGATAACCTCAGCCTGTGTACCCTTGCCTGCGCCCGGAGCGCCCAATAAAATCAGGTTCATATTTATATCCTCCTTAAAGTTTCATGAATTGGCATTATTATTCGAGGAAGCCCTTGTGATGACGCATCATCATCTGGGATTCCAGAGTTCTTACTGTTTCCAGAACAACGCTTACAACGATGAGGATTGAAGTACCGCCCATCGATACACCCAGCTGCGGGAACGCCATACTGAGAAAAATAGGAAGTATAGCAATTACGCCGAGGAAGAATGCGCCAACAAGAGTAATCTTGTTGAGAATTCTCTGAATGTAGTCGCTTGTAGGCTTACCTGGACGGATGCCAGGGATACCGCCGTTACTCTGACGGAGGTTGTTTGCAATCTCAATCGGATTGTACTGCATTGAAACATAGAAGTAGTTGAATGCAATAATCAGCACGAAGTAAACTACAGCATACCATGGGCTGTTATAGCTGAAGAAATTGATGAAGCCCGCATAGAACTTTTCACCAAATGTTTCAGGAGTCGGGTCAACAGGCTTGAACATAGCGATTGTGGAAGGCAGTGACATGATAGCCATTGCGAAGATGATTGGCATAACGCCGCTCATTGCAACCTTGATCGGAATGTGTGTGCTCTGACCGCCGTACTGCTTTCTGCCAACCACACGCTTAGCGTATGTGATCGGAATACGTCTTTCAGACTCATTCATGAATACGATGAAACCGATCATTACAACAAACATGACAAGGATAAACGGAATTGCGATATACATTGTCTTGTTTGTAGAAGCGTTTACAAACATATTCATAATAGCAGTAGGACCTCTTGAAACGATACCTGCAAAAAGAATCATGGAAATGCCGTTGCCAACACCTCTTTCATTGATTCTGTTGCCGATCCATACAACAAGGCTTGCGCCCGCTGTAAATGCGAGAATGATTACTGCAGCTGTAAATACGCCCTTGAAGCCGCCTGTGTACTGGAGAGCACCACTGTTCTTGAGCGTTAAGTAGTACGCATAGGACATAATCAGTGCAATTGCCAGCGCCACAAAGCTGGAAATCTTCTGGAGTTTCTTTCTTCCTGACTCGCCTTCCTTCTGGAGATTTTCCAGCGGAGGAAGAGCATATGTCAGAAGCTGAACGATAATAGAAGCGTTGATATAAGGCTGAATTGCCAGTGAGAATACGGTTGCGTCAGCAAGCGCACCACCTGACAGTGTGTTCATGTAGCTGAGGAAGTTTCCTTCAGCAAACAGTGAACTGATAGCGTTCGGGTCGATAAACGGAACAGGAACGTGACAGCCTATTCTGAATACGAGAATGATTAGTAATGTGTAAAGGAGTTTATTCCTTAACTCGGGAACCTTCCAAGCATTAACGAAGGTCTTCAGCACATTACATCACCTCAGCCTTCCCGCCTGCCTTCTCGATTTTCTCCTTAGCTGATGCAGAGAAAGCAGCAGCCTTTACTGTAAGATTTACATTGAGCTCGCCCTTACCGAGAATCTTAACCTTTTCGTCAAGCTTCTTGATAAGACCTGCAGCCTTGAGAATTTCGTTGTCTACAACTGTACCTTCCTTGAAGTTAGCAAGTGCGGATACGTTGATAACTGTTACGTCTTCAGCGAAAATGTTATTGAAACCTCTCTTAGGAATTCTTCTTGCGAGAGGCATCTGGCCACCTTCAAAACCTGGTCTTACACCGCCGCCGGAACGAGCGTTCTGACCCTTGTGACCCTTACCAGCTGTTTTACCCCAGCCGGAACCGTGACCTCTGCCGATTCTCTTAACGTCCTTGTTAGAACCTGCAGCAGGGGATAATTCATGAATTTTCATAGCTTTCGCACCTCCTTGCAGTAATTATGCTTCGGTAACTTCTACAAGGTGACAAATCTTCTTGATCTTACCCATTGTAGCATCGTTATCAGGCTGTACTGTTACGTCGCCGATCTTACGGAGTCCGAGGGAAGCAGCAGTTGCAGCCTGAGGCTTCTTAACGCTGTTAAGGCTTCTTACAAGCTTAATCTTCTTTGCCATTTCAGTCGTCCTCCTTAACCTAAGATTTCCTTAACGGACTTGCCTCTTACTTCAGCAACTTCCTTAGCGCTTCTGCACTGTGCAAGACCGTTGATTGTAGCTCTAACTACGTTGCAAGCGTTGTTGGAACGAAGGGACTTTGTTCTGATGTCCTTGATACCTGCCATTTCGATTACGGCACGAACAGGACCGCCTGCGATAACACCAGTACCGGGAGCAGCTGGCTTCATAAGAACTCTACCTGCGCCGAAAGCACCGATAATTTCGTGTGGAATTGTTGTTCCCTTGAGGGAAACCTTAATTAAATTCTTCTTAGCATCTTCGATACCCTTGCGGATTGCGTCTGGAACTTCACCGGACTTACCCATACCAAAGCCAACAGTACCGTTGCCGTCGCCTACTACAACGAGAGCAGCAAACTTGAAGATACGTCCGCCCTTAACAGTCTTGGATACTCTGTTAATAGCAACAACCTTCTCGGAGAGCTCAAGTGTAGAAGCATCTATCTTAGCGTTTGCCAAAATCATTACCTCCTTGTTTGTTAATAGCCTGATTAGAAGTTCAGGCCGCCCTTTCTTGCACCCTCTGCAAGCTCAGCAACTCTGCCGTGGTAGAGATAGCCTGCACGGTCAAATACTACGTCCTTAATGCCCTTTTCAGCAGCCTTTGCAGCAATCATTTCGCCAACCTTGAAAGCGCCTTCCTTGTTGCCGCCGTTGCCGTCAAAGCCCTTTTCCATAGAAGAAGCAGCGCAAAGTGTTACGCCTGCAACGTCATCGATGAGCTGAGCGTAGATGTTCTTGGAAGAACGGAATACGTTGAGTCTTGGGCACTCAGCTGTACCGCTGATCTTGGAACGAACTCTGATCTGTCTCTTAGCTCTTGCAGCTTTTCTGTTAATCTGCTTTACCATGATAATTTCAACTCCTTTTCAAACGGAGAATAGTAGTCATAAAAATTGCTTTTAGACTGTCCCATTCTCTAATAATAGGATTTTTCTTAACAGGCGGGGGATTACTTCTTACCCTTACCAGCCTTACCTTCCTTACGGATGATTCTTTCGCCCTGATAGCGGATACCCTTGCCCTTATATGGCTCAGGTGGTCTCTTCTCTCTGATTTCAGCAGCAACCTGACCAACAACCTGCTTGTCAATACCATTAACAACGATTGTTGTGTTGTTTGGAACTTCAATTGTGATGCCGTCGATTTCAGGAACAACTACCTGATGTGAGTAACCGAGGTTCATAACAAGGTCCTTGCCCTGCTTAGCTGCACGGTAACCGATACCTTCGATTTCGAGAGTCTTCTTGTAACCGTTTGTTACGCCCTCTACCATGTTAGCAATGAGAGTTCTTGTAAGACCGTGGAGAGATCTGTGAGTCTTGTTCTCTGTTGGACGGTCTACAATGATTTCTGTACCTTCAAGCTTGATGATCATATCAGCATTGAATGTGTTTGTGAGTGTACCCTTAGGTCCCTTTACTGTAACGGTATTGCCGTCGATCTTTACATCAACGCCAGCAGGAACAGTAATAGGCTTCTTACCAATTCTGGACATTTACTTGTTCCTCCTTACCATACGAATGCAAGGACTTCGCCGCCGACATTGAGCTCTCTTGCCTTCTTGTCAGTCATAACGCCCTTGGATGTGGAAACGATAGCAATACCGAGACCCTTCATTACCTTAGGCATATCCTCGCAGCTTGAATAAATACGAAGACCAGGCTTAGAAACTCTTCTCAGACCTGTGATAACCTGAGACTTGTTTTCGCCGTACTTCAGTGTGATTCTGATGATGCCCTGCTTGCCGTCGTCAATAATCTGATAGCTCTTGATGTAACCCTCGTCTACGAGAATCTGTGTGATAGCCTTCTTCATATTGGAAGCAGGAACGTCAACTGTGTCGTGCTTTGCAGAGTTAGCATTACGGATTCTTGTGAGAATATCTGCAATTGTATCTGTAATTTGCATAACGGTTAACCTCCTTATATTACTTAAAAACAGTCTTTACGTTATATCGTAAAGATTACCAGCTTGCCTTCTTTACGCCAGGAATCTGACCATCGTGTGCAAGCTCTCTGAAGCAGATACGGCAGATGCCGAACTTTCTCATGTATGCATGAGGTCTGCCGCAGATTTTGCATCTGTTGTAAGCTCTTGTGCTAAACTTAGGAGTTCTCTGCTGCTTAACTTTCATCGATGTTTTAGCCATTTCAATTACCTCCTAAAAATTACTTAGCGAACGGAGCGCCCATCAGCTCAAGAAGAGCCTTAGCTTCTTCGTCTGTGTTTGCAGTAGTGATGATGTTGATATCCATACCGCGAACCTTGTCGATTTTATCATATTCGATTTCAGGGAAAATAAGCTGTTCCTTGATACCTGTGGAGTAGTTACCTCTGCCGTCGAAAGAGTTGCCGTTGATTCCTCTGAAGTCACGTACACGTGGGAACGCTACGTTGAAAAGTCTGTCGAGGAATTCGTACATGTTTTCGCTTCTGAGAGTAACCTTAACACCGATAGGCATGCCTTCACGGAGCTTAAAGTTAGCAACAGACTTCTTAGCGCGGCATACTACAGGCTTCTGACCTGTGATAGCAGCGAGGTCTGTCATGATTGCGTCGATAACCTTAGCGTTTTCCTTAGCTTCGCCTGCACCGACGTTGATAACAACCTTGTCAATCTTAGGGATCTGCATTACGCTCTTATAACCGAACTTCTTCATTAAAGCAGGAGCCACTGTGCTGACATAGAGTTCCTTCAAATTAGATGCCATTGTCAATTACTCCTTTCCTTAATAAGACTTGCCGCAGTCTGCGTGCTTGCAAACGCGAACCTTCTTGCCGTCCTCGATCTTGTGAGCGAGTCTTGTAGGCTTGCCGCACTTAGGGCAAACAGCCATTACCTTACAAGCGTAAAGTGGAGCTTCGCACTTAACGATGCCGCCCTGCTGGCCCATCTGTCTTGGCTTAACGTGCTTTGTAACAATGTTGAGGCCCTCAACGATTACCTTCTGTTCCTTTGGGGAAACTTCGAGAACCTTACCCTGCTTACCCTTGTCCTTACCGGAAAGGATAACTACTGTGTCACCTGTTTTAACGTGTAAATTATTCATTCGTGACACCTCCAATTAAAGTACTTCCGGAGCAAGAGAAAGAATCTTCATATAGTCCTTATCTCTGAGCTCTCTAGCAACAGGTCCAAAAATACGAGTACCCTTAGGGTTCTTGTCTTCCTTGATGATAACTGCTGCATTTTCATCAAAACGGATGTATGTTCCATCCTCACGGCGGAGGCCCTTAGCGGAACGTACGATTACTGCCTTAACAACGTCGCCCTTCTTAACAACGCCGCCTGGTGTTGCTTTCTTAACGGAAGCAACAACTACATCGCCGATGTTCGCATATCTTCTGCGAGTACCGCCAAGAACTCTGATACACATAAGTTCCTTAGCGCCTGTATTATCAGCGACTTTCAAATAAGTCTGCATCTGAATCACAGCGATTAACTCCTTCCATTCAGAAGCTTCGGCTCAGAGGCGAAATGCCCCTGCCGATTCTTCTAATTTGTTTTAAAATGTTATAACCACGCTGGAAGCATCAACGCTTCCGTGTGTATCGTGCTTAGTAAATAACTCCTCAGGGAATTACTTAGCCTGCTCGATAACCTTAACAAGTCTCCATCTCTTATCCTTGGAGATAGGTCTTGTTTCCATAATTTCTACGCGGTCACCGATGTTGCATGTGTTGTTTTCATCATGAGCCTTGAGCTTGATTGTTCTCTTGATGATCTTCTTGTACAGTGGGTGCTGTACATTATCAACGATTGCAACAACAATGGTCTTATCCATCTTGTTGGAAACTACCTTGCCAACTCTTGTTTTTCTAAGATTTCTTTCAGCCATTTTTGTTTCCTCCCTTCACTTACTGTTCAGAAGCGGAACGCTCGCGGAGAATTGTCTTGATTCTTGCGATGTCCTTCTTCACAGCCTTAAGACGTGTAGGGTTGTCGAGCTGATTTACAGCGTGCTGAAAACGAAGAGCGAAAAGCTCCTTCTTGAGATCGGCAAGCTTGCTTTCAAGCTCAACAGTAGTGAAATCTCTTACTTCTGCAGCCTTCATTATTCGCTCGCCTCCTCTTTCTTAACAAACTTGCACTTGATAGGAAGCTTGTGCATAGCAAGACGCATAGCTTCTCTAGCAACTTCTTCAGATACGCCAGCAATTTCAAACATTACTCTTCCTGGCTTAACAACTGCAACCCAGTATTCTGGTGAACCCTTACCGGAACCCATTCGTGTTTCAGCAGGCTTCTCTGTGATTGGCTTGTCAGGGAAAATCTTGATCCAAACCTGACCGCCTCTCTTGATATAACGTGTCATAGCGATACGGGCAGCCTCAATCTGATTGGAAGTAATCCATGCAGGCTCGAGCGCCTGAAGACCGAAATCACCGTTGGAAACCTTGTTTCCGCGGTAAGCCTTACCTGTAAGACGGCCTCTGTGTACTCTTCTGTACTTAACTCTCTTTGGAAGCAGCATTACTGATTACCTCCTTCTCTTCTTCTGTTGCCGCGGTTTTCACCGTTGCGACGGTTGTCGTTATTACGACGAGGCTTCTTTTCTGTTCTCTCAGCCATTGCTCTAGCCTTAGCTACATCGCCCTTGAGAACTTCGCCCTTGTAAATCCAAACCTTGATACCAAGACGACCGTATGTTGTTGCTGCCTCAGCAAAACCGTAGTCGATGTCAGCACGGATAGTCTGGAGTGGAATTGTACCTTCGTGGTATGTCTCTGAACGAGCAATTTCAGCACCGCCAAGACGGCCACTTACCATAACCTTGATACCCTTTGCACCAAGCTTCATAGCTCTGCCGATAGCCTGCTTCATAGCTCTTCTGAAGGATACACGGTTTTCGAGCTGAGCTGCAATGCTCTCAGCAACGAGCTGTGAATCCAGGTCAGGAGACTTAACTTCAACGATGTTGATAGCAACGGACTTCTTCATCATCTTTTCAACATCAAGACGAAGCTTTTCAATGTTCTCGCCGCCTCTGCCGATTACAATACCAGGCTTAGCGCAGTGAACGTGAATTCTAACCTTGTCTGCGAATCTTTCGATTTCAATCTTTGGAACGCCTGCTGCGTAAAGGTTTTTCTTGATATAGTTACGAACGTTGTAGTCCTCAACCAGTGTATCGCCGAAAGTTGCCTTGTTTGCAAACCAGCGGGAATCCCAATTCTTAATAACGCCTACACGAAGACCGTGTGGATTAACTTTCTGTCCCATTTAGTTTACCTCCCTTTCGACTTATTCTCTTTCCTTTACCACAAGAGTAACATGGGAAGTTCTCTTGAGGATGCGGTATGCTCTGCCCTGTGCTCTAGGCATAATTCTCTTCATGATAGGTCCTGGGCAAACGAAACATTCGGATACATAAAGGTTATCCTTATCCATACCGAAGTTGTTTTCTGCGTTTGCGATAGCGGACTTAAGAAGCTTCTCCAGGTATTCACAGGCAGATTTTGGTGTGTGCTGCAGAATCGCCATAGCTGTTTCTGTGTCCTTGCCTCTGATGAGGTCGAGAACGATCTGAACCTTTCTTGGTGCGATTCGAGCATTTTTAAGATATGCTCTTGCTTCCATTTTAATTTCTCCTCTCTGCCTTATTTCTTACCATTGTTGGATGTCTTGGAGCCTGCGTGGCCCTTGTAGGTTCTTGTTGGTGCGAATTCACCAAGCTTGTGACCTACCATATCTTCTGTAACGTATACAGGAACGTGCTTTCTGCCGTCATGAACAGCGAATGTATGACCTACGAAGTCAGGGAAAATTGTAGAAGAACGGCTCCAAGTCTTGAGAACCTTCTTTTCGCCAGCTTCGTTCATAGCGATTACTCTCTTGAGAAGGACCTCCTGGACGTATGGTCCCTTCTTAACGCTTCTGCTCATTGGTTTTCCTCCCCTCTGATTTTACGAGGCAAGATGTGCGGGAGAACTTACTCCCGAACATTCCTCTTTATGATTCAATGAGATTTTTGGTTTACAGCAAATCTTATTTACCGTTTCTTCTCTTAACGATGAACTTGTCTGTTCTGTGGTGCTTCTTTCTTGTCTTATAACCAAGAGCTGGCTTGCCCCATGGTGTAACAGGACCTGGACGACCAACAGGAGACTTACCTTCACCACCACCGTGTGGGTGGTCACATGGGTTCATTACAGAACCACGAACTGTAGGTCTGATGCCGAGGTGACGAGTTCTACCAGCCTTACCGATGCTTACGTTTTCGTGGTCAATGTTGGAAACCTGACCAACTGTAGCCATACAGTTTGCTGGAATCTTTCTCATTTCACCGGATGGAAGTCTTACGAGAACGTAAGCTTCTTCCTTACCCATGAGCTGTGCCATGTTACCAGCAGCACGAACGAGCTGAGCGCCCTTGCCTGGGTAAAGTTCAATGTTGTGGATGAATGTACCAACAGGGATGTCGCAGAGTGCAAGTGCATTACCTGGCTTGATATCTGCACCCTTACCGCTGGAGATTACATCGCCAACAGCGAGACCGTTTGGAGCGATGATGTATCTCTTTTCGCCGTCCTCGTACTGAACGAGAGCGATGAATGCGCTTCTGTTTGGATCGTATTCAAGAGTGAGCACTGTTGCGCTCATGTTCATCTTATCTCTCTTGAAGTCGATAATTCTGTACTTTCTTCTGTTTCCGCCGCCTCTGTGACGAACGGTGATTCTGCCGTAGCTGTTTCTGCCGGCTGTCTTCTTAAGAGGAGCGAGAAGGCTCTTCTCAGGCTCTACCTTGGAAAGGCAGCTGTAATCAGTAACAGTCATCTGACGTCTTGCAGGCGTCGTTGGCTTATATGATTTAATTGCCATTGCAGGTCATCTCCTTATCTTATTTTGTGATGTTTTGCGGAAGCTGTCCCTTCCATACTTACTCTTTAAGGAGTAATTACATCATACCATCGAAGAATTCGATTGTCTTGGAATCTTCAGCAAGAGTAACGATTGCTTTCTTCCAGTTAGGTGTGTAGCCTCTGCTCATACCCATTCTCTTAGCGCGTCCTCTTACGTTCATGGTGTTTACCTTAGCAACCTTAACGCCGAAGAGTTCCTCAACTGCCTTAGCAATTTCAATCTTGTTAGCGTTCTTAGCTACTTTAAAGGTGTACTTGTTTTCCTGGAGGCCTTCCATGCTCTTTTCAGTGATGATAGGCTTGATTACGATATCCTGTGCCAGCATTATGCGTACACCTCCTCAATCTTAGCAACTGCATCCTTAACAACGATAAACTTGTCGTAGTTGAGAATGTCGTATACATTAATAGTGTTTACGAGAGCTGTCTTAACACCAGGGATGTTTGCTGCGCTCTTGATTACGCAGTTGTCAACCTCAGGCATTACGATGAGAGCCTTCTTGCCCTCTGCCTCAATAGCCTTGAGCATTGCAACGATTGTCTTTGTCTTGTATTCTTCCATCTTGATAGAATCGAGAACAATCATGTTGTTGTCGAGTACCTTTGTGGAAAGAGCAGACTTCATAGCAAGTCTCTTGAGCTTCTTGTTTACTGTGAAACGGTAGCTTCTTGGCTTAGGTCCGAGAGCAATACCACCGTGTGTCCACTGTGGAGCACGGATGGAACCCTGTCTTGCGTGACCTGTACCCTTCTGTCTCCAAGGCTTTCTTCCGCCGCCTCTTACCTCTGTACGAGTGAGAGTAGACTGTGTACCCTGTCTCTGATTAGCGAGATAGTTTACAACCATTGTGTGCATAGCGGATTCGTTTGGAGTGATACCGAAAATTGCATCAGACAGCTCAATGTTGGAAACCTCTTTACCTGTCATATCCAGAACTTTAATACTAGGCATTTCTGCTTCCTCCTTCCATTAAGCCTTTTTCTTTACGCAGTCACAGATGGTGATGATACCATTCTTAGGACCTGGGATAGCGCCCTTAACTGCGATAAGATTGTTTTCAGCGTCAACCTTAACAACTTCAAGATTCTGTACAGTAACCTTCTCTGCACCCATGTGACCTGGGAGCTTCTTACCCTTGAAAATACGGGAAGGAGAGGAACATGCGCCCATGGAACCAGCGTGTCTGTGAACAGGACCGGAACCGTGAGTTTCCTTGATTCTGGAGTTGTTGTTCTTCTTTACAGTACCCTGGTAGCCCTTACCCTTTGAAGTACCGGAAACATCAACGATGTCGCCAACCTCAAATGTGTCTGCCTTCAGGATTGTACCTACTTCAATTTCTTCAGCGTTGTCGAGTCTGAACTCCTTGAGAGTTCTCTTAACTGCAACGTCTGCCTTTGCGAAGTGACCCTTGATTGGCTTGTTAGCAAGCTTTTCTCTGAGATCACCGAAGCCGAGCTGTACAGCGCTGTAACCGTCGTTTTCAACAGTCTTCTTCTGAACTACAACGCATGGGCCGACTTCTACAACAGTCAAGGGAATTACCTTGTTTGTTGCTTCATCGAAAATCTGTGTCATACCGATTTTCTTACCGATGAGTGCCTTTGTCATACTTTTTCCTCCTTTGGTTATTGGTTGCATTTCTGCAACATGACCTGCGACTTAACGTCTTTGAGAAATGGTAAGCTTTTAAACTTACTTGATTTCCATTACAACGTCAACGCCAGCAGGAAGTTCAAGACCCTGCAGTGCTTCCATGGACTTATCAGATGGTCTGATAACGTCGATGAGTCTCTTGTGAGTTCTCATTTCGAACTGTTCACGGCTATCCTTGTACTTGTGTACAGCACGGAGAATTGTGATGATTTCCTTGTCTGTAGGAAGTGGGATAGGACCGCTTACTCTTGCACCGCTGCGCTTAGCTGCTTCAACAATCTTAGCTGCTGCTGCATCAACTACAGCGTGGTCGTAACCTTTGATTTTGATTCTGATTTTTTCATTGACTGCCATTAAAATCGCCTCCTAATTAATCTCGATGATGTTTTCGGGGACGAGGTTTGTGATATTCGCTATTTATCAGAACTTGCGTTTTACACGTTGCCGTGTGTTTCGCGCCGTTCGTATTAAAAAACCCGAAAAACAAGCTGTTTTCCGAGTACATTCAAACACAAGCTTACCTTTGAGAAGACACAGGACTCCCCACGGTTTAAGCACACACAGTGTTCGATATCACAGCCGCCCGACTCTCAGGTCAGACATACTCCACGGAAATTCCCCTGCAAACCGCAGGCCACCTTCCGCTTCCTCGCAAAAACATATAAAATACGGTGTAATCAGCCACCGTAAACAGCTACAATTTCTGTAACTGTCGCAGTCACGCAAGAAATATTATAGCACCAAAACCCAGTAATTGCAAGGGTTTGGCGCTATTTTTCAGACTTTCTGATGTAGAATTTCGAAGAATTTGCAAATTAATTTTTGTGCAACTTCACAAAACCGATTACACCCCGTATAAACCGCGCGAAATCGGTCAATACTTAATAACTTTCTGTAATTATCCAAGCGGATTTTCCAGTTCAGCAACCGAATTCACGTCCATAACCTCAACCATGTAGCCATACCCGTTTTCGCCGTCCGTGTTGCGCTGGGTAAAATTGATGAAATTGCCCTCAGCGTCAAAAGCGTAAGTCGTCACAAAACTGTCAAGGGAAGTACCCATCGCCCCGTTGATTTTTTCCACGTCATAAATGTATGTGTAGGTCACATTGCCCTCGCCGTCCGTTTCAGCAGTTGACCCTGACGCATACAGATTTACATAGAAAAGCAGATTGCCTGCAGAGTAAGGGTGCGGATTTTCTGCAGTGTAGGAAACGTACCCCTCATCACCCTCATTGCATACGCTGATACTTTCATCATCAATCCTGTAAAAAAGCCTGCCGTCACTGTATTCAACATAAGGCTTGCCATCAGCAACACTCTCGTAAAGATAGCTCTGAGTGCCGTCATCGTTGTTGATAAAAGTAAACACACCGTCAGCCTCACCCGTGTCAAGATTTGTCAGCACGTAGCAGCCGCTCTGCCACGTCTTTGCCTCCTCCACAAAAGCCTCAACCTGCGCTCTGCCCTCAAGCTCAACAACCTTTTTCAGCGAGCAGCCCGTCAGACTCATCATACATATACATATTAATAATAGTATAGAAACAACTTTTTTCATTCTGCACCTCACTTCTCAGCATAAACGCGCACATAGTCAACCTTCATATAATCAGGGAGATTTTCCGGTATCAGCACATTCTTCGTCCACGAACCCATCTCCGACGTAATCTTCAGGTAAAGCGGCACTTCGCACACGCCAAGGGCTTCTTCCGCCTTTGTGCGCCAGCTTTCCACGCCGTCAATGTAATAGACGTACTCATCTTCCGTCCACAGCAGCGAGAAAGTGTGGTATTCGCCGTCATAAACATCAGCAGGCGCTTTTTTATAATCCACCTTATGGTTCGCACCATAGCCGTCCCAGTTCAGAGAATTCTGAATAATCTTTTCATCAAAGTAAGCCGATTCCATAATGTCAATTTCAGTACCGTTCACGCCGCCTTTTGTTTCATCGACAACCGACTCGCTCATAAGCCAGAACGCCGTCCAGTAACCGGGAACCGTGTTGACCGTACACCTTATCTCAAAATAGCCGTAAGCCTGTTCGAACTTGCCCTTTGAACGGACTCCGCCGCTGAGGTATTTGTCCTGCGCCTTGTCGTAACTCATTTCAATAATGAGATTGCCGTCACCATCAAGATAGGACATATCGTCATCCCAGAAGTTGTTCAAATCCTGACGAGGCCATTCGGGACACCTCTCCCACTTCTTTTCGTCAAGCTTGTCACCCTCAAACTCGTCCTCAAAAGTAAGCTTGTACTTTTTGCCCTCAATTTCAATAACCGTGTAATCCTCAGGGACAGCCTCCGTAACAGTTGTGATTTCGGTGGTTGTTTCCGTTGTTTCTTCAGTTGTAATTTCAGTGATTTCTTCAGAAGTTATCTCAGCCGTTGCAGTTTCGGGTACGGTTGTGGTTTTTTTCTTTGAAGTTTTCGTAACCTTTGATGTTTCTGGTGCAGTTGTGATTTTCTCTGTTGAGTTTTTTGTAACCTTTGTCGTTTCGGGTACAGTTGTGGTTTCTTCCGTCGTGGTCGTCGCAGCCGTTGTGGTTTCAGGTACAGTCGTAGTTTCTACAGTTGATATTTCAGGCCTTGCAGTTGTGGTAAAAGCATCTGCCCCAAGCGTAGTTGTGGCTTCTGCCGCTGTAGTTGTGGTTGTTGCAGCCGCAGTTGTTTCTGACACAGCTGTAGTTTCTGCAGCTGACACGTCAGCTTTTGCAGTTGTTGTAACCGTTGTTGTTTCGGACACGGTCGTCCCGTCCGTATCCCTCTGCGCCGCACACCCGACAAAACATAAACACATTAACAATAGTATAAACTTTTTCATTCCGCACCTCATATCACAAAGGGCGACCGAAGCCGCCCTTTTAAATCAATCTTAAACATCACACAAGCTGCAACGATGTGCAAACTGCGCCGGCGTTTTTTCGCAACGCGAAAAACCCGGAGCTTACTAATGTCCTGTGGACATTAGTAAGCTTTACCCCAATAAACCATAGTCTTGGCAGGCTTGCCGCAGCAAACGCACTTGTCGGAAAGATTGTCCTGCTCGAAAGGAATACATCTTGAACCAACGCCGGTTACTTCCTTGACCTTGTCCTCACATTCCTCATCGCCGCACCACATTGCCTTTACGAAGCCGTCGCCGTTCTGTTCAAGTGCGGAAACAATTTCGTCCATAGTTGTGCAGGAGTAAGTGTGCTTCTCACGGTTTTCGAGAGCCTTATTGAACATTCCCTCGGGAATTTCCTTACCGAGCATGTCAAGAACAGCGTCAACAACGTTGTCAAGCATTACGTCACGCTTTTCGCCGTTGTATCTTGTAGCAGCTACACACTTGTTATTCTCAATGTCCTTAGGACCAATTTCAATTCTTACAGGTACGCCCTTCATTTCGTACTCAGCAAACTTCCAGCCAGGAGAGTTCTCGCTGTCGTCAATCTTGACACGTACACCAACAGCCTTGAGCTGATTTGCAATTTCCTCAGCCTTGTCAAGAACGCCTTCCTTGTGCTGCTGAATAGGAATGATAACAGCCTGAATTGGTGCAACAGCAGGCGGAAGAACAAGACCGTTGTTGTCGCCATGTGTCATAATGATAGCACCGATAAGACGTGTTGTAACACCCCAGGAAGTCTGGTGTGGGAACACCTTCTTGTTTTCCTTGTCGGTGTACATAATTTCAAATGCCTTTGCAAAGCCGTCGCCGAAGTAGTGGGAAGTACCGGCCTGAAGTGCCTTACCGTCGTGCATAAGTGCCTCGATTGCATAAGTAGCTTCTGCACCGGCAAACTTATCGCTTTCAGTTTTCTTACCCTTTACAACAGGCATAGCAAGGGACTTTTCACAGAACTCAGCGTAAACGTTGAGCATCTTTTCTGTTTCAATAACAGCCTCCTCAGCTGTAGTATGGATAGTGTGACCCTCCTGCCAGAGGAATTCTCTTGAACGGAGGAATGGACGTGTAGTCTTTTCCCATCTTACAACGGAAACCCACTGGTTGTAAAGCTTAGGCAGGTCTCGATAGGAGTGAATGATGTTAGCGTAGTGCTCACAAAAAAGTGTTTCGGAAGTAGGGCGTACGCAAAGTCTGTCCTCAAGCTTTTCGCTTCCGCCATGTGTAACCCACGCAACCTCAGGAGCAAAGCCCTCAACGTGGTCCTTTTCCTTCTGGAGCAGGCTTTCAGGAATGAACATAGGCATACAAACATTTTCGTGACCTGTAGCCTTGAACATACCGTCAAGAATTCTCTGCATATTTTCCCAGATAGC
>JAZUSM010000126.1:0-2134 GCA_045606725.1 Oscillospiraceae bacterium
AACAAGGGCGACGTTATTGCCACAGTAAGCGGCAGAACAAAGTCCATTCTCAAGGGCGAGAGAACCTCTCTCAACATTTTACAGCATATGTCGGGCATCGCTTCCGAAACAGCGAAGTACGTTGCCTGCTGTGAGGGGACAAATTGTTCCGTTGCTGAAACAAGAAAGACACTTCCTGGACTCCGTTCCCTTGAAAAATACGCTGTAACAGTTGGCGGCGGCAAAAACCACCGCTTCAATCTTTCCGACGGCGCAATGCTCAAGGACAACCACATCGACGCTTACGGAAGCCTTACAAACGCAGTTGCGGCTCTCCGTGCAAAGATTGGTCATATGGTGAAAATTGAGGTTGAGGTGCGTAATCAGGACGAACTGAGAGAGGCACTTTCCTGTGCGGCGGATGTTATTATGCTTGACAATATGACACCTGCACAGATGACAGACTGCGTGAAAATCGTTGACGAGGTTACAGCAGGAAAATTCCGTCCTGTAATCGAGGCTTCGGGCAACATCACTCTTGACAATGCCGCTGAAATCGCAAAGACAGGCGTTGACCTGTTCTCTGTGGGTGCGCTGACACATTCTGTCAAGGCATTCGATATTTCACTCCGCATAATCAAGTAAAATAAATTATAAAGGAATAAAGCTGAAAACAAGTTTTCAGCTCCGAGTTTTGTTTTCGGAACGGTCGTTCCGAATTTTGCAAGCAAAACCACAAAACATCTTTGAAAGGAGTGCATTTTTCCTGTCGGAAAAATGAATTTATAATGAGTAAAGTGTATTCACTGGGTATAGACGTAGGTTCAACGACGGTTAAAACGGTCATTCTTGACGATAACAGCGAGATAATCCGTTCACGCTATCAGCGCCATTTCTCCAAGGTAAGGGAAACGGTTGCGGAGCAGCTGGAGGAAATCGCAAATGAATATTCGGGCTGCGAGTTCCGTCTGAGCATTACGGGCTCGGCTGGTCTTGGCCTTGCAAATGCGGCAGGTCTGCCATTTGTGCAGGAGGTTTTCGGTGCATTTATTGCAGTAAATCACAGCTACCCTGACGCTGACGTTGTAATTGAACTGGGCGGTGAGGACGCTAAAATCATCTTCCTGACAGGCGGCGTTGAACAGCGTATGAACGGTTCCTGTGCAGGCGGTACAGGTGCGTTCATCGATCAGATGGCGACACTTCTCGGTATTACAACTGACGAGATGGACAATATGGCACTGAAAGCGGAGAAGCTTTACCCTATCGCTTCACGCTGCGGTGTTTTTGCTAAATCCGACATTCAGCCTTTGCTCAATCAGGGCGCAAAGCGTGAGGATATCGCCGCTTCAATTTTTCAGGCGGTAGTTGACCAGACAGTTTCGGGTCTTGCTCAGGGACGTGAAATCAAGGGCAAGGTTCTTTTCCTCGGCGGTCCTCTCTCATTCCAGAAGGGACTCCGCAAGGCTTTCGTGAACAGCCTCAAGCTTTCCGACGAGAACGCAATTTTCCCCGAAAATGCACCTTGCTTTATGGCATTCGGCTGTGCGCTCCACGCTAAGGAGTCCAGCGAGCCTATGGCGATTGACGAGGTTATCGAAAGAGTTAAAACAGCAAAGGCAAGTGACGACATCGTAACGGGCGAGCCGCTGTTCACCTCAAAGGAAGAATACAACAAGTTCGTTGAACGTCACAAGGCTTGTGACCTTAAATACGCTGATATCAACACCTACGAGGGCGAAGCTTACCTCGGTATCGACGCAGGCTCAACAACCACAAAGCTTGTGCTTATCACACCAAAGGGCGAGCTTCTTTATCAGCACTACTGCTCCAGTATGGGCAGACCTCTCGACATTATTTCCGCAAAGCTGAAAGAAATCTACAGCCTGACAGGCAACAGAATTACAATTGCTTCCTCCGCAGTAACTGGCTACGGTGAAGATTTAATCAAGGCAGGTCTTGGTATCGACAACGGTATCGTTGAAACGGTTGCACACTACAAGGCGGCAAGCTTCTTCGAGCCTGAGGTTGATTTCATTATCGACATCGGCGGTCAGGATATCAAGTGCTTCAAAATCAAGAACAAGGCTATCGACAGCATTATGCTCAACGAAGCTTGTTCCTCAGGCTGCGGCTCATTTATCCAGACTTTCGC
>JAZUSM010000127.1:0-23440 GCA_045606725.1 Oscillospiraceae bacterium
TGATGTATCAACACCACTTATATCAACTTTATTATAATACATAAAAGTACTCCTGATGATAATCTTAATATGATTATTGTCAGGAGTACTTTTTAATATTCATTACAATTTATAAACAATAATTGGAAATCATAATATTACTTTTTCAAGTTCTTTCTTCAGCTTTTTTATAATTCTTTTTTCGAGACGTGATATATATGATTGGGAAATACCTATGATATCAGCTACTTCTTTCTGGGTTTTTTCTTTTCCGTCTATTAATCCAAAACGCATTTTCATTATACAACGTTCACGTTCAGGAAGATGTTCTACTGCTTCTCTTAGTACGGATTTTTCAGCTTCGCATTCAATATTGCTATTTACAGTATCTTCTTCCGTACCAAGTATGTCTGAAAGAAGAAGCTCATTTCCATCCCAATCAATATTAAGCGGTTCATCAATAGAAATTTCATTTTTATGTTGATTGGTCTTTCTTAAGTACATAAGAATTTCATTTTCAATACATCGTGAAGCATAAGTTGCGAGTTTGATATTTTTACTTGGACAAAATGTTTTTACGGCCTTAATCAATCCGATTGTTCCTATAGAAACTAAATCTTCAATTCCTATTCCAGTTGACTCGAATTTTTTGGCAATATATACAACAAGTCTTAAGTTGTGAGTTATAAGTATTTGTCGTGCTTTTTCTTCGTTTATTTCAAGTAATTGAAATATTTCTTCTTCTTGTGTACGTGAAAGGGGAGCAGGCAATGTTTCAGGACCATTTATGTAAAAGATATTTTTGCCTTTAATTTTTAATTGAATACGACTTATAATTAATTTTATTTTGCTGATAAAAAGCATTTGTAATCATTCCTTTCGTAATTTATAAGATTTTGGGATTAAAAACAGCATAATCCATATTTTTATCTACAATGCCAATATAAACATCAGTTGATTTAAAGATATTTTTTTCCTGACATTTTATTATTGTACTGGTTGGTTTGAATATAGGAAGTATTCCATCGGAATGAATAGTAGAAAAAGGGATTATTCTCCAACCTTCAATGTAACTTACGTCGTTATTATTTATATAATCAAGTTCATTTTGATTAAACAGATTATACAGATTATTTTTTCCACATACAATTACTGGTTTTCCTGTAAAAACATCAATTAAATTATTACATGTATCTCCAACAGCTGATATAGCTAGTGATTTTTCATTATGGGTAATTATTATTGTAAATTTATAATCATCAGTATTTTTACCGTCAACATAATATCTGAAAATACTTATTGCTGTATATGAAACAATAGTTGATATAATTAATGTTAATACAGAAATATCAATATATAATGTTGCGTTGTGCCATAGCATATTTCGACTATCAGAAATAATAGTTAAGCCATATTCTATCCCGGCAAAAATAAAACTTACAAAAAAGAAAATTAAGCTTGTGTGATATATTTCTCGCAAACTTTTACCACTAAAAGAAATTATTATCATAACAGCAGCTGTGAGTATCCGAATTAACAAAAGTAAAACAGTATTAAGCGGTGGAAGTAAAATAATTAAGGAAAATAAACTTCCTGCTAAAGCGGCAAGTATACATTTTTTGTTACGTACAGGTGTATGTATAAGACGGGCTGTTGTTTTTAACAAAAAGAAATTAGTGTAAATATTTGTAATTAATAATATATCTATATATATATACATCAAATCACCACAAAAAAGATTATGTATTAATTATACATCGTCATTACTTCAAAAACTGTCGATTATAGGACAACATGTTTTTTCAGCATTATAAATAAAAAATGTCCCCCGAAAATATCGGGGGACAAGCACTATTGGTTATTTTATGACAAAATCTGTGTAAGGTAACTTATAAGTTCTTTAATCTGCGGTTTGGAGAATTGTCCATCAGCACCAACGGATTTACCTTTAGCTATCATTTGTTCATTGATGAGTGATGAGAATAGAAGAACAGGGATTCTACGGAAAATCTTATCATCTTTAATAAGTTTTGTAAGTCTGTGTCCATCCATTTTAGGCATTTCAATATCGCTGATAATACAAGCAATATAATCATTGATATTGTCACCTTTATCACGGAATGATTGAACGTAATCCCACGCATCCTGACCATTGCTGAAAGAAATAATATTATGGAAACCGATATTGCTTAAAGAATCGGTAATCATCTTGTTAAGGAATTTTGAGTCATCAGCAACAACAATATGCTTATTTCCAACGGAAGCAGATGGCTTAGCAAGTTTATCAAGACCATTCACATCAAGTCCTGCATCACGATTGAGTGTAGAAACAATTTTTTCAAAGTCCATAATAATAATAATTCTGTCATTTATTTTTGCAACACCTGTAGCAAGACCGATAGCATCCGTTCCATTTCCATTTGTAACAGATGGAGGATCAGAAATATCCGACCAGGAAATTCGCTGAATTCCTTTAACCTTTGTTACATGAAAAGCAACATTCATACGATTGAATTCACAAATTATAAAAATTTCCTTACCTGTTTTTGTATGAGGTGTATTAACAACCTTATGTAAATCAATTACTGAAATAAGCTTATCACGAGGGATAAATACGCCTTCAACCTCATCAGGGGAGTTAGGAACAGGAGTAACCTCCTGATTTATCATAATTTCAACAACTTTGGAAATATTAATACCGAAATTGCTGTCACCAACCTGAAATTCAAGCAGTTCAAGTTCATTTGTGCCGCTTTCAAGTAAAATATTAGTATTCATAGGAAAAACTCCTTCCTGGATTTTAGTATAATTATACAACATTATGCAGAAGATTGCAACATATTTTTTGCAAAAAATAAAAAATATTAAAATTCACCACCTAGACGCTTCAGCTGTCGTATATCTTTACCAAAAAACATGAGTGTAGTAAATACACTGAAGAGTCTCGAAATTATTCGTTCATTATAATTCTTCTGTAAATCTTCAACGGAAAGATTACTGCTGATTATAGTTGGACGTCCGAGATTTATACGGGAATTAATAATGTTATATAGTGTAGATTCATAAAAAGGTGTTTGGAATTCTGAACCCAGGTCATCAAGTATAAGCAAGTCAGTTTCTATTAGTATTTGCAGGGTATCCATTTCAGGATTGGAAGTACGCCCGAAATGTTCTTTTTCAATAATACGAAGATAATTCAGCAGAGATCCGTATGCAACTGTATATCCTTTTGATGATACTTCTTTTGCAATTGAAAGAGAAATATGTGTTTTTCCTATACCTGTTTGTCCAAGAATAAAAAGGCTGTCAGATTTCAATGAAAAATTACTTGCATAATGTTTACAAAAACTAAGATTATCAGACATCTTTTTGTGACAATCAATTCCATTCTGACTAGATATACCTTTATAATAATTCAATGAAAAATGCTCAAAATCACATTCAGGCATATTGGCGTCTGAATTAAGTTTCTCAACAGCAAAATGAGTAAGCAATTTATTAAAGCAAGAACATCTGTCACCATAAATATATCCTTTATCTTTGCAATACGAACATGTATAAACAGGTTCAAGGTAATTTTCAGGATAACCATTTTCAGTAAGAAGTTTTTTAATCATAGCCTGTCCCTGAAGATTTTGAACTTTTATTTTATTAAAGCTTGATTTGAAATCAGTTTCTTTACGGATAATAAGCTTTGATATTTCTATACTTGTCTGTGAAATGCTATTAAGAACCTCTTTTATTTCGGGAATTTTGAGATTAATTTCTTCGGTACGTCTTTGAAGAAGATTTTCAGAATTGAAACGTCGTTGTTTAATTTCATTTTCTGCTTTTTCATATATTAATCTGTCAAATGCCATCTATCAGCACCTCTTTCAGCTATTGATTGATTTTGGGAGTGTTGTTGATTGCGTGTGCAACTAACAAATCCAAGTCATAGGAATGTTGACCTGAAGTTTTATCAGTAGTAGGACATGAAGATTTTCGGTTGCTTTCAAGAGTTTTTACATCTTTGGGAGTTGAACAACCTTTATTGAACCAATCCAGTAAAATTGAATTCATATAACTGAATTTAACTTTTCCTATATTATCTATTGTTCTTTCATATGCAATAACAATAAGATCTATTGATATATTTTTAGCAGCCCATTCGTTAACATATTTACGTTCTGTAGGAGTTAAGGTTCTGTTGAGTTCAAGCTTAGATGTAACTTGTCCCGCTAATGAATAAAAATTTTTAAGCTGAAGTATTTCCCGTTCAGCTTGTTCATGCGTAATTATTCCGTTATCATGCCAGGTTGTTGCAATTTTTTCAATAAATCCTATGTTTGCTTTATTTTGTGATACAGCAAAATCCATAATCATCATAAGAATATCAGGTGCAATACCATAATATTCATACAACCATATAATAGTTCTTTGCTCAGTATATGTAAGAACTCTTCCAAATGTTGCTTCGGCAGCATTGAACAGAAATTTAATTTCCTCATTATTTTCTGCACGTTGTGCAATCTCAGCAGGTGGAATCATTTTGGTTGCCTTTTCTTTAGAACGTTCAGTAGAAGTATCATATGTTATATAAGAAGATTTGGAAACAGAGGAAACTGGCTTCTGGTTACTTATAGGGTTACATCCGTCGGTATAAATTATACCAATCTGTTGCCAGAATGAAATTGCATCTTCTACATCTTCTTCTGTAACACCTACCGCAGAAGATATCTGATTGCAATCTACAGATATCATTTTATTTTTTAAAATGTAAAGCAGAACCTTTACAGCTTTTCCGTTAGCAAGCTTAAGTGAATCAATAACATTGTCAGGAACAGCAAAAACACCGTCTGAGTTTTCCCAATTAATTCTATAATTCATTTTTATATCCTTCCTGTTCATATATAAAACAATTATAGCATAATTTGAAAAAAAAATCACTATAAACTTGACCAAAAAAAAAATTCGTGATATTCTATAAATAACATAGTTCTGAAAGGAGCATATTGAACATATGGAAGAGAATGTTAATGTTCAGGAAGAAACGGAGCAGATAACTGAGCCAATACATATTCCTAGAAATACCAAGCAGCAAAGCGCGCTGTATACTATTATTTCTATAGCATTATTCTGCGTAATTTATTTTGGCGGAAAAGAATTACTTGACGTGATAAACAGACCATATTACATGGTTCAACATAATAATAACAATTTGAACAGTGAGCTTCTTGAAATGCAGTATGATTATGCTTCAATATTCCAAGAATGTGGTGTAAAATATGAAAATTCAAGGATTGAAAAAAATGGAGATGGATACATGCTTTCAATACTGTTTTCAGGTATCAATGACATTGTTGAATTTACAGAAAGTGGTATATTGTTCGAATATGGAAATGCAGTGGAAGATGTAGAAAATGAATTTTACATTTATGAAAATAGTATTTTGTTTTCTGAATATGTTATAGCAACAAAATATGTCAATAATGACAACCCTAACAATGAAATTCTTGTTTTTGAATATGAAGATAAGATATATGCTGAATTTCATGAATATGGTACATTTATACCGACAGAAGTGAAAATATTGTTTGATGGCTGCGAAAAAGTATATTGAAAAGGTTGCAATTAATTGCAAAAAGTGATATAATAATATAAAATGTTGTTATAATTGAAAAGGAGTACAGTCAAGTGACTGATTACAAGAAAAAAGTACAAGAATTATTGGTTTTGAAGGACAATCCACCACTTTGTTATCTGCATAGCTTCGGTTGTCAGCAGAATGTGAACGATGGAGAGAAAATCCTTGGATTGCTCGTGAAACTGGGATATGGAGTAACCTCCGATATTTATTCGGCAGACCTGATAATCTATAATACATGTGCTGTCCGTGAAAATGCAGAACTGAAAATATATGGTCTTATTGGCAACCTTAAACACCTTAAAGAACAAAACCCTGACCTGATAATTTGCATATGCGGGTGTATGGCTCAGCAGGAACATGTTGTTGAAAAAATCAAAAAGACTTACAAACAGGTTGATTTGATCTTTGGTACATTTGCTCTTAATGAGCTTCCTAAGCTTCTTTATAAAGTTATCACTGAAAGAAAAACTTTTGTTGATATTACTGAATATAATACTGTTATTCCTGAAGATATAAAAGCTGTTAGAAGCGGTAGCTTCAAAGCAGGAGTGCCTGTTATGTACGGCTGCAATAATTTTTGTTCGTATTGTATTGTTCCTTATGTACGAGGCAGAGAAAGAAGCCGTGAACCTGATGCTATAATTAACGAAGTAACAGAGCTTGTTAATAATGGTTATAAAGAAATAATGCTTTTAGGTCAGAATGTTAATTCATATGGCAAAACACTGGATAATCCGATTAGCTTTTCTGAATTGCTTCGCAGAATTAATGAAATAGAAGGTGACTTTAAAATACGATTTATGTCACCCCATCCCAAAGATGCTACAAAAGAGTTTATTGATACAATTGTAGAGTGCGATAAGATTTGTAAACACTTGCATTTGCCTCTGCAATCGGGAAGTAACAGGATTCTTGAAGCAATGAACAGGCGATATACTGTTGAAAAGTATATGGAAATAGTTGATTATGCAAGAAGCCGCATTTCTGATTTTTCATTCAGCACTGATATAATTGTTGGTTTTCCTAATGAAACATATGAAGATTTTCAAGGTACGCTTGATGTAATGCGCAAAGTGAAATTTGATAACATTTTTTCGTTTATATATTCAAAACGTACAGGAACAACAGCTGCTCTTATCGACGATAAAACCTCTGATGATGATAAAAGTAAATGGATGAGGGAGTTGCTGGAAGTTCAGCGTGAAATATCTACAAATTATTTTAAACGCTTTGAAGGACGTATACTTAATGTGCTGTTTGATACTGAAGGAAAAACTCAAGGCTCCTATAATGGTAAAAGTGATGAGTTTATAATAGTTGAAACAAACTGCGAAGAAAATATAATCGGAAAACGTAAACTTGTTAAAATCACTAAAGCTTTTAATTGGGCTTTACAAGGTGAAATTATAAATTAATTATAAAAAGGAGTAATAAAAATGAACGTAATTGACAAAGCAAGAGAACTTGGTAAAATGATACAGGCTGATGAAAGATATGCTGCATACTGTAAAGCAAAGGAAGACAATGATAATGACTCTGCTCTTCAGCAGCTTATAAATGAATTCCAGATGAAAAGAATAGAACTTAACGCTGAAATGGGTAAAGAAGACCGCAGTGCCGAAAAGCTTACAGCACTTGATGATGAAATTAAATCTCTTTACGGAACTATCATGTCTAACCCCAATATGGCAGCATACAACGAAGCCAAGAATGCAATGGATATAATGCTTAATCAGATTAATATGATTATCACATATTCCGCAAATGGTGAAGATCCTGAAACTTGTCCTACAGAAGAACCACATAGCTGTGGCGGAAGCTGTTCAACTTGTGGTGGCTGTCACTAATTTAACCTCAGATTCTATGATTGACCTGCCGCATTGCGGCGGGTCAATTGTGATAAATTTGAAATTTATTTTATAAATTCCGAACGAAGAAAGAGAGGAATGCTTCCTGACGGAAGTAAAACGTATTATGAATATACAGATTGATTTTTCACGTCTTTCACCAATGATGAAACAATATTTCTCTGTAAAAAAAAGATACGAGGGACATATTGTTTTTTTCAGACTTGGTGACTTTTATGAGATGTTTTTTGATGATGCACTTCTTGTATCAAGAGAGCTTGAGCTTACACTTACAGGTCGTGACTGCGGACTTGAGGAACGTGCACCAATGTGTGGAATACCATATCATTCCAGTGAGGTGTATATAAAACGTCTTGTAGAAAAAGGGATGAAAGTGGCAATCTGTGAACAGCTTACTGACCCTAAAGATGCCAAAGGCGGCATTGTTGAGCGTGATGTTGTAAGAATTGTTACACCTGGTACACTTACCGAAAGTACACTTCTGGATGAGTCAAAGAATAATTATCTTTGTACAGTTTTTGCTGATAATGACGAATGTGCTCTATGTTTTGCAGATATTTCAACAGGTGAGGTGCATCTGTTCAGAAAGACAGGTAAAGATGTTCAGACAGACATAATTAATGAATTGTCAAGATTTGAACCTGTTGAAATTTTATTTAATGATATATTCCTTGATTATAAGCATGTAACAGATTTTATCCGAAATAAGCTCAATAGCTCTGTTCAGCTTCTAGACAAAGAATGTTTTGATGTTTCTATAAAAATTGATGTTATTCTTAAGCAATTCAACATTTCAGAACTTTGTGAAATAGGGATTAATGAGAATACAATTGAAGCCTGCTGCGTATGCGGACTGTTTGATTATATAAGTGATACCCAGAAGGCACTGATAGGACGATTTACAGAAATCAAGCGCTATAATGACAGTTATTTTATGGAGCTGGATTTTACAGCCAGACGTAATCTTGAGCTTACTGAAACAATGCGTAACAAGGAGAAAAAAGGAAGCTTGCTGTGGGTACTTGACCATACGGAAACCTCTATGGGTAAACGTCTGCTTAAAGCGTACATAGAACAACCACTTATCAAGCCTGCTATAATTATGAACAGACTTGATGCTGTTGAGCAGCTTTGCAAGCAGTCCATAATCCGTGAAGAACTTACTGATACACTCTCAGGTGTGTACGATATCGAACGCCTTATGACAAGAGTTATGTATAAAACCGCTACACCAAGAGATATAAAATCCCTTTCTCTTACAGCCTTGCAGTTGCCCTCCATAAAAATGCTTATGCAAAACTTTAACTGTAAGCTTATGCGTGAGCTTAACAATAATATTCATACTCTCAGTGAAATTTCGGGACTTATTGAAAATGCAATTGTTGATGAACCTCCTGTCAGTGCTAAGGAAGGCGGAGTAATCAAGGATGGCTTCAATGCTGAGCTTGACCGTTTGCGTGGAATAATCAAAAACGGAAAGGGTATTATTGACGAAATTGAACAGCGTGAAAAAGAAACAACGGGAATTAAGAACCTTAAACTTGGCTACAACAGGGTTTTTGGTTACTATATTGAAGTAACCAAATCATACTATGACCTTGTTCCTGAGCATTATATCAGAAAACAGACTCTTGCAAACTGCGAGAGATTTATCACAGATGAGTTAAAGAAGGCAGAAAACGAAATTCTTGGTGCAAACGAAAAGATAATTTCACTTGAATATGAAATTTTCTGTGAAGTAAGAGATTTTGTAGCAACTCAGCTTGTTAATGTGCAGGAAACAGCTTCTGCAATTGCACAGCTTGATGTTCTGTGCTCTTTTGCTTATACGGCGCTGAAAAATGAGTATACAAAGCCTGATATTGCAATTGATGGAATTATTGATATCAAAGATGGCAGACACCCCGTTGTTGAGCTTATGCTTACGGATGAGATGTATGTTCCGAATGATACGTATCTTGACTTGAACAACAATCGTATGGCGATTATTACGGGCCCGAATATGTCGGGTAAGTCAACATATATGAGGCAGACTGCGCTTATTACACTTATGGCACAGATAGGTTGTTTTGTTCCTGCCAGGTATGCTAAAGTAACAATTGTAGATAAAATCTTTACCCGTGTAGGCGCTTCGGATGACCTTACAGCAGGGCAGTCAACATTTATGGTTGAAATGAGTGAGGTTGCTGATATTCTCAAAAATGCTACAAAGCAAAGTCTTGTTATTCTTGATGAAGTAGGACGAGGTACCTCTACATATGACGGTATTAGCATTGCAACTGCTGTTGCGGAATATATTGCAAACTCTCGTATTCTTGGTTGTAAAACACTTTTTGCTACTCATTACCATGAACTTATTAAGCTTGAAGATGAGCTTGAGGGTGTAAAGAATTTCAGTGTAGCTGTAAAAAAACGTGGCGAAGATATAAAATTTCTACGTAAAATAGTTCCTGGTGGAGTAGATGACAGCTATGGCATCGATGTTGCCAAGCTTGCAGGACTCCCTAATAAGGTTCTGAAAAGAGCTAAAGAACTTCTTGCACAGATGGAACACGAAAAAATTGATACTGTTAAAAAGAATGATGAGCAGATATCGTTCGGAAGCATAGGAAACGATAAGATAATAGAAAAGCTTACTAAAACAAATGTTGATGAGCTTTCAGATGAAGATGCAAAGTATTTTCTGCGCGAACTTTGCGGAATGTTGGAATAAAAGAGGTGTATTAATTGGCTAAGGTGCAGATATTGAGCAAGGAAACATCTGAGCTTATTGCGGCAGGAGAAGTAATTGAGCGCCCAAGCTCTATCGTAAAGGAGCTTATTGAAAATTCAATAGACAGCGGTGCAACGGCAATTACAATCGAAATAAAGCATGGTGGAATAAGCTATCTGCGTGTAACTGATAATGGATGCGGAATTGAACATGAAGATGTGCCTACTGCTTTTTTGCGCCACGCAACCAGCAAAATCCGTGATAAAACTGACCTTGACAGCATATTGACTCTCGGTTTCAGAGGCGAAGCGCTTGCTTCAATATGTGCTGTTGCAAAGGTTGATGTTCTGACGAAAATTTCCGATGAGCGGTTCGGTACTCATTATACCATAAACGGTGGTGTAGAAAAAGAATATGAGCGTACAGGCTGTCCTGATGGAACAACTATTATAATCCGCGACATTTTCTACAATGTTCCCGCAAGATTAAAATTCCTTAAAAAGGACGTTGCTGAGGGTAATGCAATAGCTTCTATTGTGGATAAAATTGCAATTTCCCACCCTGAAATTGCATTCAAATTTATTCGTGACAACAGGCAGGAGTTTATTACTCCTGGTGACGGTGAGCTTTATTCATCAGTGTATGCCGTTATGGGTAAGCAATTTGCTGCGTCTATGATACCTGTTGATTACGAACTTAATGGAATAAAAATTGACGGCTTTACTGTAAAGCCTCTTTTCGGCAGACCTAACCGAACAATGCAGCATTTCTTTATAAATGGAAGATATGTCAAATCGCTTGTCTGCACCCGTTCTCTTGAACACGCTTACCAGAACAGTATTATGGAAGGCAAATTTCCGTCTTGTGTGTTAAGACTTACAATTCCGCCGTCAATACTTGATGTGAATGTGCATCCTGCCAAAATAGAGGTACGTTTTACTGATGAAAGAATTATTGCAGACAGCATTTTCTTTGCCGTAAAAAATGCAATACTTCTTGACTCAAAGCCAGTAGAAATAAATATAAAAAAACCTGTGGTAGATTACAGAAGGCCACTTGCTGAAGAAACACCTCAGTATACTCAGATGAAAATTCAGCCCGAGCCTGTGGTGCAGGAAATCAAGCCTGTATATGTTGAACCTACTCCTGAATGTTATGTAACACCGCAGCAGCATATTCCTGTTATGCCTGCAGAACGTGGGAAAATGCCACTGTGCGCAGCTTCTGTAATAAACGAAACAGTTAAAGAAGATATTGTAAATATACCTTATGATATGCCAATTGAAACGGTGAATGATGAGACTCCGATAGAACAGCTAAAACCTGTTGAGGATATGCAGTTCAAATATATTTCTGAAACTTCATTTGAGAAAAAACAGGTTATTCAGCCTGAACCACAGAAAGAAATATATTTCCGTGTAATTGGTGAAGTTTTTAAAAATTATATTATTGCCGAAGTTGAAGGCGATATAGTTTTTATTGACAAGCATGCTGCTCATGAGCGTATACTTTTTGAAAAACTTAAAAGCGGAAAGCAGAAACTTGTTTGTCAGATGCTTTTGAATTCTCCCGAAGTCCTGCTTGATTTTGAGGAATTCAATGCACTTATACAAAACAAGGATTTCGTCTTTGAAATGGGTTTTGAATTTGAAATTTCAGGTTCATCAAAAGTCACAGTAAACGGAATTCCAAGCATCCTTGATGGCTGTGAACCGTCCGACCTGATTATTGAACTTGCAAGAAATCTTAGTGATAATAAATCAAATCCAATGCCTGAAATTCTGGATGATATGTATCACACTTTTGCTTGCAAGGCGGCAATCAAAGCAAATGATGTCAATACACTTTCTGAATTGTCAGTAATTGTGAAAACTATATTTACAGATGAAAGAATAAGATATTGTCCGCACGGACGTCCTGTTATGTTTAAACTTACCAAACGTGAATTAGAAAAACAGTTTAAAAGAATTGTATGAAAAATAAGGAGAGATGTTATGCCTGATAATAAAGTACCATTGCTTGTTGTTGCAGGACCAACTGCTTCAGGCAAAACAACTCTTGGTATTGCGCTTGCTAAAGAATTTAATGGGGAAATAATTTCGGCAGACTCTATGCAGATCTATAAAGAACTTGATGTTGCGACAGCAAAACCAACATTAGAAGAGATGGAAGGTATACCGCATCATCTTATAAGCATTACAGATATGGATACCGAATTCAGCGTTGCTGATTATGTATCATTGGCAAGAGACAAAATTATAGAAATATATTCAAGAGGAAAATTACCTATTCTTGTAGGTGGAACAGGATTATATATTAATTCTCTGATTAATAATATTAATTTTGACAACGCCGAAACAGACGGAGCTGTACGAAAAAAATTAATGGGTGAACTTGAAAGTTTAGGCATAGAGGCTTTGTATGAACGACTGAAAATTATCGACCCTACAACAGCAGAAAGTGTTCCTGTTCAAAATGTTGTAAGAATAATTCGTGCACTGGAAATATATGAACTTACCGGAATAAAATTCAGTGAATATAAAGAAATTAACAAAGGTCATGAATGTCCATATAAGCTTTGTATGATTGGTCTTAATTATAGAGATAGGCAAAATCTTTATGACCGAATTAATCAACGTGTAGATATTATGGTTAAAAATGGTATGATTGATGAATGCCTAACAGTATATAAAAGTAAAAAACTTGGAACAGCGTATCAAGCAATAGGATATAAGGAACTTGTTCCATTTTTTGAAGGCAAAGAGGCGCTTAATGACTGTCTTGACAAAATTCGGCTTAATTCACGTAGATACGCTAAAAGACAGCTAACATGGTTTCGTCGTGATGAACGAATTAATTGGATATATATGGACGAATTAAATAATTTTGATAAAATTATGGAAATATGCAAAAAAACAGTAGCCAAATCGAAAATTTTGTGATATAATAATTATGAGCATTTGTTTTTGCTTGAAAATTGTTATTTTTTTGTCCTGAAAAGAAGGGTTGGTTAAATGAATAAGAATATTAATCTTCAGGATGTTTTTCTTAATCAATTAAGAAAAGATAAGATACCTGCTACATTTATTCTTACTAATGGATTTCAGTTTAAGGGTATTGTAAAAGGTTTTGACAGTTATGTCGTAATTCTTGAAAGTGAAGGAAAGCAGGAATTGGTATTTAAACATGCTATTTCGACAATAGTTCCTGCAAAATCCATTTCAATTCTTGACTCTGAATAATAAGCTATGAATACAATTACAGTAAGAATACTTGTCTTTTTTCTTTCCCTTTTTATTCTTATTACTGTTTCAAGTCAGATATCTCTTCAGTTCAAGGAAGATTATATAACTGAAACTGCTGTCATATATTCTTCTGCTGAAAAAGTAGACTTTTATGGTGTATATATTCGTAATGAAGAAGTTATTAGTAACAATGTCAAAGGTATTCTGAGTTATCCGTGTACTGATGGAAGTAAGGTTGCCAATGGCTCGGTTATCGCATATGTATACGAAAATGAAAAGGATATTTATATCAATCAGAAAATAAAACAGTTAAGAGAAGAGGTTGAATTGCTGGAAAGCGCTCAAAATCCAGGAACAACAGAAGTAACTACTCCTGCTATTATTTCTCCTCTTATTGATCAGCAGTATCAGTCTGTAGCTTTCCTTATTGCAGAAAATGATTTGCAGACTCTTGCCGAAGAAAGAAAAGAGCTTCAGACACTTATGGGAATTTATCAGATTGTAATTAATGAGGAAACTGATTTCAATGATACAATAGATGATATTAATTCCGAAATAAAAGAGCTGGAAAGACAAAAAAAAGAACCTGTAAGTATAATAACTGCAGATACTACAGGATATTTTATAAGTTATATTGATGGATACGAAGAACATCTATCTCCTGAAACAATTAATTCGTTGACAGTTGATAAAATTAAGAGTATTGTTGCTGATTCTGAAAAAAACACTGGAAAAGCAATAGGTAAAATTGTTGACGGGTATGAATGGAAGATGGTTGGAATAATTAATCCGGAACAGGCTTCTTTACCGATTGGAAGTAATGTAACTGTCAAATTTTCATCTACTCCAGATACTGTAACAGCAGTTATTGAAGATATTATAGAGTCTGATAACCCTGAAGAAAGTATAATTCTATTAAATTGTGATGAACTCACATTTAATTTGGTTCAGCGCAGAGTTGAGCGAGTAGAAATTATTTTAAATGACTATGAAGGTATAAAGGTTCCGAGAAAAGCAATAAGATTCAATAAAGAAAATGAAAAAGGTGTATATATTCTTTTGGGTCAAAGAATTGCTTTCAAAAAAATAGATCCAATATATGAAACTGATGATTATATACTCTCACGAATTACTTCAGATGACGAATTTATAAGTGTATATGATGATATAATTTGTGAGGGAGAGATATCAGCAGATTTATATGTTGAAGAAAATGTTGAGGATGAAATTGAATCTGAAACAGACATTACATAAAGATTTATTCTGAAAGAGGAAAAGTATGGATTTCACAATTTCGGAAAATTTGAAAAGAATACGGTTTAATATTGAAGAGGCTACTGTAAAATACAGAAAGTCAGATGATATAATTCGGATAATGGCTGTTACAAAAACAGTACCATACGAAAAAGTAAATTCAGTAATTAAAGAAGGTATAACTCTTCTTGGTGAAAATCGTGTTCAGGAATATCTTTCTAAAAAGGATTATTATGATAAAAATGCCGAAGTAAATTTTATCGGTCATTTGCAATCCAATAAAATTAAATATATAATAGAAAGTGTAACAATGATACATTCTGTTGACAGTATTAAGCTTGCCGCTGAAATAGATAAGCAAGCTAAGAAACATGGCAAATGTATGGACATTTTAATTGAAGTAAATATTGGTAAAGAAGAAAGTAAAAGCGGAGTTTTTCCAGAAATGCTGGAAAACCTAATATACGAAGCCTCTGAATTTAATAACATCAAAATAAGAGGTCTTATGACAATTCCACCACTTTTAAATTCCGAAGAGTCTTTTGAAGAAATGCAGATACTCTTCAATGATTTACAAGCAAAACGGATAGACAATACATCCATTGATATTTTATCAATGGGAATGTCTTCCGATTATGCTCTTGCCGTGAAATACGGCTCTAACATAGTAAGAATAGGTTCCGGTTTATTCGGAACAAGAAAATAAAAAAGAGAGGACGATAAAAATGAGTTTTATTGGCAATTTAAAGGAAATGCTCGGTATGGAAACTGAGGAAGACACAGAGTTTGATACCATTGATAACACAAATGATATGGATACAAACGACGAAGTAGGAAAAAGAAATAAAGTTGTTAATATTCATGCAACTGCGCAGCTTCAGGTTATTCTTGTTAAACCTGAGGTATTTCAGGATACAAAGCAGATTGCTGACCATTTGAACTCCAAAAAGACTGTTGTACTTAATCTTGAGTCTACAACTCCAGATGTAACAAGAAGAATCATTGATTTTCTTGGCGGTGTTGCATATGCAAATGGTGGAAATATCAAACCTGTAGCAAACAACACATTTATCATTACACCATATAACGTTGGTTTTGTTGGTGAAGACCTTGTCGGCGAACTTGAAAATAATGGCGTATTCCTTTAATAATGAGTAAACTTAACAGTTATTATGCCAAGCTTCCTGATGATGACCGAATACTTGTTTCTCATATCCTTGATATGATTGAACTATGCGAACGTTGTTATCAGCCTAAATTCAGCTTTTTTCTTGATGAACGACAAGTAATTTTGGCGGAAAATGTGATGTTGGAACAAAAGGTTGAACATTACAAGTTTTCTGGTGGCTACAATAATTCTGCAAGAAAAGTTCTTGGAATATTTCCGTCTTATTGGGATGAAGAAGAGTCTTTTCCAATTTCTGCTCTTTCTATTAAGTACAGAGAGTCTGACAAACTTACTCACCGGGATTTTCTTGGTGTTTTTATGTCAAAACAAATAAAAAGAAATATGCTCGGGGATATAATTGTTGGAAAAGGTTATACTACTGTTTTTGTATATGATACTGTAAAAGATATGCTTACATCAGAAATCAGTAAAATAGGTTCAGTAGGTGTAAAAATTACTGAATCTGATAATAGTGATATTAAACTTGAGCAATCATTTATAGAAAAAAACGGTACAGTTTCTTCATTACGACTTGACAGTATAGTAAGTACAGCGGCAGGAATAAGTCGTGATAAGGCTGCAGGTCTTATCAAAAGTGGCAATGTTACTGTTATGTATAACATCGTTGAAACCCCATCATATTTACTAAGTGAAGGCGCTGTTTTTTCAGTGCGGGGAAGTGGAAAATATATTCTATATTCTGTAAATGGAAAAACAAAAAAAGATAGAATTCATATTACAATAAAAAAATATAATTAATGAGGTGTTAACTATGCTGAGTGTTAAGGATATTAACAATAAGCGATTTGAACAGGCAAGACCTGGTTATAAGCCTGAGGAAGTTGATGATTTCCTTAGAGAAATTGCACATCAAATTACTCAGTATCAGAGGGATAAGGAAGAAACTGAAAAGAAAATTGCAGTTCTTGTTGAAAGTGTAAGAGAATATAAAAAAGATGAGGATGCATTGAAGGATGCTCTTATCGGTGCTCAAAAGCAGGGCAGAGCTGTAATTGCTGATGCTCAGGAACAAGCTGATAAAATCATTGCTGACGCAAGGGCAAAAGCTGATGAAATCATCGGTACAACAAGAGTTCAGCTTGAAAAAGAAAAACGTTGTCTTATAAAAATGCAGCAGGAGGTTTCCGATTTCAAGGCTAATCTTCTTAATATGTACAAGCAGCATCTTGAACAGATTACTGCAATTCCTGATTATGATGACGATGATGAAGATGAGGAAATTACTAATGAAGTAGCTGAAGCTGTTCAAGAAGTTGAACAGAAGGATGAAGCTGTTGCTATACCTCAAACAGCTGCACAGGATATGGAAGCAACTAAAGTCCTTGATAATCCATTTAAATCTGAAAAGACAAGCTTCCCGTTTGATAGTGCAGTAACTTCAAATGCATCAAGGTCAGAAAATAAGTTCGGAGATTTAAAATTCGGACAGAATAAATAAAAATCCAAGGAGAGATAAAACCAATGGCGCAGGATTACAATTCTACACTTAATCTGCCCCAGACTGAATTTTCAATGCGTGGTAATCTTACTCAGAAAGAACCCGTAATGCTTGAAAACTGGGAAAATGAAAGAACCTATTATGAAATGATCAAAAAGAACGAAGGCAAGCCACTTTATGTTCTTCACGATGGACCTCCTTATGCAAACGGAGATATCCATATGGGTACAGCACTTAATAAAGTACTCAAGGATATTATCGTTCGCTATAAGAATATGAATGGTTTCTGTTCACCATATATTCCAGGATGGGATACACATGGCCTTCCGATTGAATTAAGAGCACTTAAAGAAATCGGCGTTGAAAATGGTGCAATTTCTGCTGTTGAACTCAGAAAACACTGTCATGAATATGCTCTTAAGCAGGTTGACAATCAGAGAAAGCAGTTCCAGCGTCTTGGTGTTTGGGGCGATTTTGATGATCCTTATCTCACACTCAAGCCTGAATTTGAAGCAAGACAGGTTGAAATTTTCGGTAATATGTTTGGTAAGGGCTATATCTATAAGGGACTCAAGCCTGTATATTGGTGTCCTGATTGCCAGACAGCTCTTGCAGAAGCTGAAATTGAATACGAAAACGATCCATGTCATTCTATTTATGTAAAGTTCAAGGTTGTTGATGACAAGGGCAAGCTTGCGCCTCTCGGAATTGACCTTGATAAAACATATTTTGTAATCTGGACAACAACAACATGGACTCTCCCAGGTAACCTTGCTATTTGTCTTGGTCCTGACTATGAGTATACAGTTGTTCAGGCAAATGGTGAAAACTATATTATGGCTGCTGAACTTGTTAAGCCAACAATGACAGCTGCTAAGATTGATGAATATACAACAACAGGTTCTATCTACGGCAGAGATCTGGAATATATCCAGACAAAGCATCCAATTATGGACAGAAATTCCATGATTATCGTAGGTGATCACGTTACACTTGAAAGCGGTACAGGCTGTGTTCATACAGCTCCTGGTTTTGGTGTTGACGACTTTGAAGTTTGCAAGAAGTATCCTGAAATCGGTATTGTTGTACCTGTTGACGCTAAGGGTGTCCAGACCGCTGAAGCTGGAAAATATGCTGGTCTTACAACAACAGATTCCAACAAGGTTATTGCTCAGGACCTCGAAAATTGTGGTGCGCTTTTCGCTCTCGAAAAGATTGTTCACCAGTATCCTCATTGTTGGAGATGTAAAAATCCTGTTCTTTTCCGTGCAACAGAGCAGTGGTTCTGTTCTGTTAAGAACTTCAAGGATGAAGCTATCAAGGCTATTGACGAAGTTCAGTGGATTCCTGAATGGGGTCAGGATAGAATCAAGGGTATGGTTACTGATAGAAGTGACTGGTGTATTTCACGTCAGCGTACCTGGGGTGTTCCGATTCCTGTTGTATATTGTAAGGATTGCGGAAAGCCAGTTGTTACAGATGAAACAATCAAGGCAATTTCTGATATGTTCCGTGCAGAAGGTGCAAATTCCTGGTATATCAAGGATGCAAAGGATTTTCTTCCTGCAGGAACCAAGTGTGAATGTGGATGTACAGAGTTTGAAAAGGAAAAGGATATTTTTGACGTTTGGTTTGATAGCGGTGTAACTCATAAGGCTGTTATGGAAGAACGAGGCTATGAAACTCCTGTTGACCTTTACCTTGAAGGTGCTGACCAGTACAGAGGTTGGTTCCAGTCTTCACTTCTCACTTCTGCTGCAACAGTAGGAAAGTCACCATATAAGGCTGTTTGTACTCACGGTTGGGTAGTTGACGGCGAGGGTAAGGCGATGCACAAGTCCCTTGGTAACGGTGTTGCACCAAATGAAGTAACTGATGTTTATGGCGCAGATATTCTTCGTCTTTGGGCTGCATCCTCTGATTACCACTCAGATGTAAGAATTTCCAAGGAAATCCTCAAGCAGCTTTCCGATACTTATAAGAAGATCAGAAATACAGCAAGATATATTCTCGGTAACCTTTGCAATGGTGAAGGTTTCAATCCTGATGCAGATTGCGTAGCTGTAAATGACCTCCACGAAATCGATAAATGGGCGCTTATCAAACTTAACGCACTTATTGACAAGGTTAAGACTGCATATGATGCATTCGATTTTCATATCGTAGTAAGCAGCATCCATAACTTCTGTATCACAGATATGTCCAACTTCTACCTCGATATTATCAAGGATAGACTCTACTGTACAGGTGAAAAGTCCGTTGACAGACGTGCTGCACAGACAGCTATGTATAAGATTCTCAGCGCACTTTCAAGAATGCTTGCTCCAATTCTTAGCTTTACATCTGAAGAAATCTGGAAGTATATCCCACATACAGCTTCCGATGATACAAGAAGCATCTGTATGAACGATATGCCTGAAAAGATTGAAGTGACAGTTGATGAAAGCTTCACAGAAAAGTGGAACACAATCTATCAGCTTCGTTCCGATGTTACAAAGGCACTTGAAGTTAAGCGTCAGAATAAGTTTATCGGTGCCCCACTCGAAGCAAAGGTTATCATTCACGCAGCAACTAATTATGATACATTCAATAATTTCAAGGATATCCTTGAAAAAGTATTTATTGTATCTGCTGTTGAAATTGTTGCTGATGGAACAGGTGAATATGGTAGCGATAACTTCGAAGGTGTAACTTATGACGTAGAACGTGCTTCCGGTGATAAGTGTGAACGTTGCTGGGCTTACTCTGAAACAGTAGGTACAAACGCTGAACATCCAACACTCTGTGCACGTTGTGCAGCTGAAATTAAGTAAAATTTTTCTCTAAGCCAAGGGAATAATTTCCTTTGGCTTAGATTAGGTTAAGGATTATGATTATTTTTCTTATTATTTTAGGAGTACTTCTCGTTATAACAGATCAACTTATAAAAATATGGGCAATTGATGTGCTTAAGCCTGTAAAGGTTATGAACTTTATACACATTGGTGAGTTTGATATAATGGATTTACGTTATGTTCAAAATGAAGGAGCTGCTTTCAGCAGCTTCAGTGGTGCAAGATGGTTTCTTGTAGGACTTGTAATTGTAATGCTGATTGGTCTTACAGTATTTGTTGTTAAATATAAATATAAGCACCCGTTCTTTATGATAAGTGCAGTTATGGTTATGGCAGGCGGCGTAGGAAATCTTATTGACAGAGTAAGATTCGGTTATGTTGTTGATTATCTTGATGTAAAGCTGTTTAACTTTGCAGTGTTTAATTTTGCTGACATCTGTGTAGTTTTAGGTGCAATATTCCTGCTGATATTTTTATTTTGGATAGAGCCTAAGATTGCCGCAAAGCAAGACATTCAAAATGTAGAAGAAAAGGGAAATCCCGATGAGCAGATTTGATTATGTTGTTGAAAATATCAGCGATGAGATAAGAATTGACAAATGGATTTGCGAACAGAATCAGGATATTTCGCGTTCAATGCTTCAGAAGCTGTTGAAGGAAAATCAGGTTACAGTAAACGGGAAAGCTGTTTCCAAAAGCTATAAAATCAATAATGGTGACTGCATATCAGTTGAAATTCCTGAACCAGTTGAGCTTGATGTTTTGCCTGAAAATATTCCAATTGAAATTATTTATGAAGATAATGATTTACTTGTGGTTAATAAGCCTAAAGGAATGGTAGTTCATCCTGCACCTGGAAATTATAATAGAACATTAGTTAATGCGTTGCTTTATCATTGTAAAGGGAGATTATCTTCAATTAATGGAGTAATTCGCCCTGGAATCGTTCATCGTATTGACAAGAACACCAGTGGTTTATTGATTATTGCTAAAACAGATAAAGCACATACGGGACTTGCTGAACAAATCAAGGCACACACTTTTACACGTGAATATCAAGCCGTTGTATGCGGACGTTTAAAAAATACGTCAGGAATAATAGAAGCTCCAATAGGACGTCATTCAATAGACCGAAAAAAAATGTGTGTTACCGATAAAAATTCCAAAGAGGCTAAAACCGAGTATACAGTTCTTGACGAATTCAATGGATACTCTCATATTAAATTAAAGCTTTATACAGGTAGAACACATCAAATTCGTGTTCATATGTCGTATATGGGACATCCTGTTTATGGCGATGATGTTTATGGTAAAGTATCCAAGTACTGTGACGGTCAATGTCTACATGCTAAAAAAATCGGATTTGTTCATCCTATAAGCAATGAATATCTTGAATTTGATAGTGAACTACCTGAATATTTTGTAAATGTGCTTAATAAATTATCTAAATAAAGGAATTGGTTTATGGCTGATTTTTCAAATAATATATTGATTACTGATCTTGATGGGACGTTGCTCCCACATAGTAAATTAGTTTCCAAAAAAGATTTGGAAGCCATTGAAAAATTTAAAAATGGTGGCGGAATATTTACTATAGCAACCGGAAGAATATATCAAGCTGCTGAACAGTTTTTTGATATACTTAAACCTAATGCACCTGTGTTGCTAAATAACGGTGGTTTAATTTACGATATACAGCATAATAAGGCTCTTTATTCCTGCTATCTCGATTCAATTGCAATTGATTACACAATCACTTTAATGGAACAATTCCCCAAAATTGGTGTTGAAATCAACACAATGGATAATATTTACGTTGTGCGAATGACTGAATGGGAAAAGCGACATCTTGAAATGACGCACCTGCCGTATACGGAAACGACAATCGACGAAGTAAAAAACGAAAAATGGTGTAAGGTTCTTTACTCGATTGAAGGCGGCAGAATGAATTTGCTTGAAGAATATGTAAAGAAAATGAGCTGGAACAAAACAAGCTTTACAGCTTCGGGTGAATTCCTTTTTGAATGTCTTCCGTTGAATTGTTCCAAGGGTAAGGCTCTTGAAAAGCTTACTGAAATATGCAACTGGAAAAACTACACAATTTCGGCAGCGGGAGATTATGATAATGATTTGACAATGCTGAAGTACGCTGATATTAGTTTTGCTCCGGCTAATGCACAGGATATAGTAAAAAAATCCGCTTCATATGTTACTAAGGCAACATGTGAGGAGAGTGCGATTGCAGAGGCAATCGAACATATAAAAAAGTTTGTAAAGTGAAATGACTTTTCACTTACGTCATAGAAAGGAATGGTAAAATTATGGACGCTTCTATCAGAAAACAGCTTGAAACAACAGCGTGTAAAGTAAGAATGGGAGTAATCGAAGGGGTTTACAATGCAAAATCAGGTCATCCGGGTGGTTCGCTTTCCATTTGTGACCTTTTGACATACCTCTACTTTGCAAAGCTTAATGTTGACCCTAAGAACCCTAAGATGGTTGACAGAGATAGAGTAGTTCTCTCCAAGGGTCACTGTGCACCAGCACTTTACTCCGTACTTGCACAGAGAGGTTTCTTCTCCACAGAAGAACTTAAGAAGCTTCGTCATATCGGTGCAATGCTTCAAGGACACCCTGATATGAAGGGCACACCAGGTGTTGATATGAGTACAGGTTCTCTCGGTCAGGGTATTTCTGCAGCTTGCGGCATGGCTCTTGGCGGAAAACTTTCTTGTGCAACATATAAGGTATATGCAATACTCGGTGACGGTGAAATTGAAGAAGGTCAGGTTTGGGAAGCAGCAATGTTTGCAGCTCACAATAAGCTTGATAATCTTGTCGCAATTGTTGATAACAATGGACTTCAGATTGATGGTAAAATCACAGATGTTTGCTCACCAATGCCTATCACAGATAAATTTGAAGCATTCGGCTGGCATGTAATTACAGTTAAGGCTCACGATTTTGACGAATTTGAACGTGCATTCGATGAAGCTGAAAAAATAAATGGCAAACCTGTCGTAATTGTTCAGACAAGTACAAAGGGTAAGGGTGTTTCCTTTATGGAAAATCAGGTAGGCTGGCACGGTGCAGCTCCTAATAAGGAACAGTACGACCAGGCTATGGAAGAACTCAATGCACAGCTTAAAGCTTTAGAAGCTTAATCCGTGGAAAGGAACAGGTGAATAAAATGGCAGATGTAATCAAAAAAGCAACCAGAGAAAGCTACGGCGAAGCACTGGCTGAGCTTGCAGATAAATATGATGATTTGGTAGTTCTTGACGCTGACCT
>JAZUSM010000128.1:0-5330 GCA_045606725.1 Oscillospiraceae bacterium
TGGGCCGTGTCTCAGTCCCAATGTGGCCGTTCAACCTCTCAGTCCGGCTACTGATCGTCGCCTTGGTGAGCCGTTACCTCACCAACTAGCTAATCAGACGCGAGCCCATCTTTAAGCGATAAATCTTTGATATGGAAAACAAGCGAATCCCATATGTTATGCGGTATTAGCGTCCGTTTCCGGACGTTATCCCCCTCTTAAAGGCAGGTTGCTCACGTGTTACTCACCCGGCCGCCACTGATCCAAGAAGCAAGCTTCTCTTCACCGTTCGACTTGCATGTGTTAAGCGTGCCGCCAGCGTTCGTCCTGAGCCAGGATCAAACTCTTTAAAAAGTTTGTATGTTAAAACGGATTTTACTCCGTTTTAATATCTCATCCTGTTAACTCATTTCTTCGTCAACTGACTGTGCTTTTTATACTCTTGCACTTGAGTTCTTAATTTTCCATCTCTGGAATTTCAGGGTTCTTTCTTAGGTTTGTATTCGTTACTTCAACCATTGTTCAATTTTCAAGATTCCAACCTGAACACTTCGTGTTCTGCTCTAAGAATTACGAAGTAATTCTTTTCTTGCTCCTCGTGAAGAAGCGTGTTTTATTATATCACACTCTTTTCGGTTTGTCAATACCTTTTTTAAAATTTCTTTTCGAAATTTTTCTTTCGGTTTCGACTCCCTCGCGAGTCAGCTTTATTAGTATACCTCTTTCCGCCCATTTTGTCAAGCACTTTTTTTCAATTTGTAGAAACGACTAATCACCAATGTGCAAAATATATTGTTTGATATAAAACTTGCACAAACAACACCCCAAAAACAAAGAAAAAGAGAACCGCAACGGCTCTCTTTTCACAAATCATTCCTGTGTAATAATCTTTTTAGTCTGAGGAATCTTCAGAAGCGCAATTGCTCCGATGAGGGTGAAAATCATCTCGGGAAGCATATACGCTCCGTTATAAACAAGGCTGTAAATCAATTCGTTATCTGTGGAAAAGCTCTCCCATATTGAACCGATTGAATGCCATATCACGATACCGCTCAGGACGTGAACAACGTACCGCAGAAATACCGCAAGAATTATTCCGCCAATCCAGCCCTTGAACCCTTTGCTTCTGAACACGCCAGCTATACCGATTACGCTGTACGCGCCAATATAGTCAAGCAATATGCAGGCAACAAGCATCGCAGGAGTAAGTCCCCATCCGAAAAGCCCGTCCATTACGCCCTGTCCGAACTGAATAAGGGAAAAAACAAATGACGCGAACATACCTTGTTTTGCTCCGTGCTTGATGCTGAAAATAATAATCGGCAGCATTGAAAGCAAGGTTACCGAACCGCCCCAGGGCAGCTTTATTACTCTTATGTAGCAAAGTACCGTTGCAAGAGCAATCATTATTGCCGCTTCAACGAGGATTCTGGTTTTTGTAGTTTTCATATATAATAGTATACCTCCATTTGGTATAATATTAGCATAGTCCAAACTGCTGACCTACAGTGGTGACAGGCTATGCTTATTTTGATATAATAAGAAGGTAATGGATTGACGAACCTCGCTTAGAACCAAGCGTTCGTGTTAGAAAGTGTCAACCGCCTTCTTGTTATAAAATTCGATTAAGCAGGTTGTACCTGCTGTGTTCACAGCAGCGTTCGCATCACTAACCAAAATGAATTTTAATAAGCTCCTGAGCGGAAACATTACAAAATATCAGAAAGAAGGATTTATAATGATTAGTGTAGGAATTGATGTATCAAAAGGAAAAAGTACTGTTTGTATTATGAAGCCTTGCGGCGAAATACTTGAACCGCCTTTTGACATTAATCATACTGCCGATGAACTGGACTATCTTATTTCTCTCATCAAATCATTTGATGAAGAAACCCGTGTTGTTATGGAAGACACAGGTCACTATCATCTCCCTATTGCGACCTATTTATCTTCTCATAATATTTTTGTATGCTGTGTAAATGCCTTGCGTATGAAGAAATTCTGTTCGCAAAGCATAAGACGTGCGAAAACCGATAAGATTGACTCAATTAAAATTGCAACATTCGGTATTACATACTGGAACGAGCTTGTTAAGGCTTATCCATCTGATATTACATACGATGAACTTAAATTTCTTGCACGTCAGTATTATCAGGTTACAGGTATGCTTGTAAAAGCGAAGGTGAACTTCTCTAATCTTCTTGACCAAGTTATGCCTGAAATCAGTTATATTCTTTCAAATCAAGGCGAAAATCACAAGCTGACTGAATTTGTCAGCCGATACATTCACTATCAGAATATTCTTGATATGGGAGAAAAGAAATTTACTGCTGATTACTGCAAATGGGCAAAGAAAAAAGGATACCGCTTAAACGAACGTAAGGCAGCGGAAATCCTTGCCCTTGCTCAAAACGGTATCCCTACGCTTCCTAACTCCCAATCCGTCAAAATTGCCGTTAGCGAAGCCATCAAGCTGATTCACTCAATAGAGGAATCACGCAATATCATTTTAGCACAAATGCAGGAACTTTGCAACACCTTGCCTGAATATGCTGTTGTCAAGGAAATGGATTGTATCGGCGATACTCTTGCACCACGCATCATTGCCGAAATCGGTGATGTACGCAGATTCAAAAACAAGCACGCTCTCATTGCCTATGCAGGCATCGATGCTCCGCCTTACCAATCGGGAACATTCAACGCTTCCGAACGTCATATATCCAAGCGTGGAAACAGTTATCTGCGAAAAACAGGCTACGAAATTATGCAATCCTTAATTAAACATAAGCCTGCTGACAACGCTGTCTATGACTTCATTCAGAAGAAACGCAGCGAAGGTAAATGCGGTAAAGAAGCAATGATTGCAGGGCTTAACAAATTCCTTCGAGTTTACTACGGTAAGGTTATGGAACTTTATTCTGACATTTAATTTCTTCAGAATTTTATACTCATTAGGCATTTGAAAACTCTGTTTTCTTATGTCAGCTTTGTTGCACCCTTTTTTCTGCTTAATCTTTTCTCAACTTTGGCTATTTTGTCTATTGTTTTTTATTAGCAGGTTTCTAACAAAAGAGAAGTCCTTCCTGCCAATCCGCAAAAAGCAAGCATGTGGCAAGGTCTTTTCCGCACGGTAACAACTTGTGTCTGTAACCTTTATCTTCAAGAGCACACAAAAAGCGCCCTCGGAAATCCAAAGGCGCAGAACACACATAACAATACAAAATGTATTTTCCTACGTCGGCATTATCCGAATCAGGTAGACCAGACTATATCTGGTTTTTGGGTCGAAGCAGCCTGCTTCCTCTCAGCCTCGGTTTCGAAGCTCCCCTTGTTAAGTCAATATTAAGTTTTACAACGTTGCACATATATAATAGCACCCGCTCGCCGATTTGTCAAGTATTTACATTATAAAAAACGGAAACCGCCTCGGACTGGGGGAAAATCCGGGACGGTTTCGTTTTGGAGTTATATGAAAAATGGTTGGAGGAGAGCGTGTTAATTGTTATAGTACATTTCCGAAGTAGTTTCAATATATTCCTCAATAGCAGAGGTATCCGCAGGAAGCTGGTAGGTTGTTTTATCGCAGGCGGAAAGCACTATGCAGACTGCCCATACTATTAAACATATTCCCACAACATATCTTCTTTTCACGGATGCCCCTCCTTTATGTCGGATTTTGTTCGTCTGAGTATAGTATAACAAAGCATACTTTCGCCGTCAATAGAATTCCCCGAACTGTAAACATGTTGTTTCCGCATTGTAATAAAGGTTACAAATTGAAAACGGCGGAAATATAACCATATACAGCTGTTGAAATATGTGTAAAATTGCAATTTCCGACAAAAAATTTTTTTAACCGAAAAAGTGGTTGATTTTACAATTAAATAGGTATATAATACAAAACTGTACGCTGTTTTTGCGTATACATATTTAATATGGGATTTATTGAAGGAAGGTCTTTTATATGCAAATCGAATTATTCAAGGACTTGGCGATTATTATCCTTTTCGCAAAGCTGTTCGGACTTCTTGCAAAGAAGCTCCGTGCTCCGCAGGTTGTGGGCGAAATTATCGCAGGTCTTATCATCGGTCCGTCCGTTCTTGGTCTTGTTGAGCAGTCGGACTTTATCACTCAGATGGCTGAAATCGGCGTTCTGCTCCTTATGTTCTCCGCAGGTCTTGAAACTGACCTGAAGGACCTTATCAAGACAGGTCCTACGGCACTTGCAATTGCCTGTGCAGGTGTAGGTGTTCCGCTTTTCGGCGGCTGGCTGCTTTACTCCTGCTTCTATGGCTTCTCCCCTGCAGGCTCTGACGAGTTCTACCGCGCTATTTTCACGGGTGTTATCATGACAGCAACATCTGTTGGTATTACAGTTCAGACTCTCCGTGAGCTTGGCAAGCTCAAAGGCAAGGTTGGCACGCTTATTCTCAGCGCGGCAATCATTGACGACGTTATCGGCATTATCGTACTTACATTCGTAATCGGACTCAAGGACGCTTCTGCAAGCCCGATGAAGGTTGTTATCAACACACTCCTTTTCTTTGCGTTCTCAATCGGTGTCGGTTTTGTAATCTACAAGATTTTCAAGATGCTCGACAAGAGATACTATCATCAGAGAAGAATTCCTATTCTTGGTCTCTGTCTCTGCTTTGCGCTGGCATTTATTGCTGAGGCATTCTTCGGAATTGCTGATATTACAGGCGCTTACGTTGCAGGTATTATCCTCTGCAACCTCAAGGACAGCGAATACATTGCTGAAAAGATGGACATCAACTCCTATATGCTGTTCGGTCCTGTTTTCTTCGCAAGTATCGGTCTGAAAACAACATTCTCCAACTTTACAACTGACATTCTGTGGTTCTCTATCGGCTTTGTAATTGTTGCACTTATCACAAAAATCATCGGCTGCGGACTTGTTTCAATGCTGTTCAAATACAGAGGCAAGGATTGCCTCAAAATCGGTGTCGGCATGATGACGCGAGGCGAGGTTGCGCTGATTGTTTCCCAGAAGGGACTTGCAGTCGGACTTCTCGACCCGATTTACTTCACATCCGTAATTCTTCTGATTATGTGTTCTTCCATTGCTACACCTATTATAATGAAGCTTCTGTACAAGGGTGAGCCTGACGAAAATATTCCTGTTGTCAAGCCATCTCCCGACGACCAGATTTGTCTTAATGAATAACAGAACGGCTGTACCGCATCGGTACAGCCGTTTTTGTGGTAAATTGTAATTTAGTGCTATATAAACTATTAGAGTTAGCGAAGCAAAACTGAACGCTTTGCGTTCAGCTATAAAAGTTTCGTCCACCTTTTCAAAGGTGGTGGGTTTCCAAAGGGCAAAGCCC
>JAZUSM010000129.1:0-3279 GCA_045606725.1 Oscillospiraceae bacterium
CAAGAAAGCTTTCCCTTGAGGACAGCCTTGAATTCATTACAGATGATGAGCTTCTCGTGGTTACACCAAAGTCAATCCGTATCAGAAAGCGTATTCTCGACAATCAGCTCCGTGCTAAGCAGAGAGCTAAATTAAAGTAAAAAATACAAAGAAACTCCGGCGTTTTGCGAAGCAAAACCCGGAAACAAAAGCGATAGCTTTTGTTTTGGAGGTATTGTTATGGCAATTTTCAAACCGACCTATGCGCTGAAATCCGTGCTGGAGATTACTCCAGACGCACTTAAACAGCGTGACATAAAAGCGCTTGTCCTTGACCTTGACAATACCCTTACCACCCACGACAACCCCGCACCTGCCGAGGGTGTGCTGGACTGGATTGCCGATATGCAAAGGGCAGGAATAAAGCTTCTTATCGTCAGCAACAACACCGCTGAACGTGTTACGCCATTTGCGGATATGCTTGGTCTGCACTTTGTTCCCAATGGTGCAAAGCCGCTTCCGAAAGGCTTCAGGCGTGCAATCGCTGAGCTTGGCATAAGCAAGAAGCAGGTATGCGCGGTCGGCGACCAGATTTTCACCGATATTTTAGGCGCAAATATGGCGGGTATACGTTCGATTTTTGTTTACCCTATTGAGTTTGAACACAGTACCTTCTTCAAGGTGAAGCGTGCAATTGAGAAGCCGCTTCTGCCTAAGAGGTATGATAAATTTTAAGGTGTATGCCATGACCAAAGACCAGCTTGCCAACTACAATATGACCGCTGAGGAGCTTGCCGAATGGGACAGCCTTGTGAAGCAGATTTATGAGGACTGCACAAGGGCAGGTGTTCCGAAACAATACGTTGACCCACGGGTGAAGCCATACGATTTTGAGAGTAACAGAGGCTGCTGCAAGGAACTCGGCTACTATGACGTTTACACCGAGAGAGGCTGCAACAATATCCGTTTTCTCGGAAGTAAATCTGATATGCGGTTTTATCTGCTGAAGGAAATTCTTTTCGGTTTTGGCACGCAGACTGAACTGCAAAACCGTGCAAAGCTTACTCTTGAGTGGAAATTGAAGTATCACGCAAAGTACGACTCACGCAAATTCCACTTTGAATACAGGATAAACAAAATCCACGAAATTCTCGGACAGGAATATTCTGCACAGCTTATCAGGGAGCACACTGACCATATGAACCGCTGGTTTCCCGACAAGCACTGGGAGTTTGATTTGACCGAGAGAAAATTTATTGAAAAATCTAAATCGGAGGAGATAGAATGACCGCAAAATTCGGACCCGCAGGTACAGCCGAAAGCTTCAAGACAATGGGCTACAAGAAGTCCGTTCAGCTTGGCGAGTACCTCGAAAAATTCGGACTTGACCACTTTGAATATCAGTGCGGACAGGGCGTTCGTGTTGGCGAACAGGCGGCACGTGAAATCGGCAATGCACTTGCTGAAAAGAACATCACCGTTTCCGTTCACGCTCCATATTTCATCTCCCTTTCAAGCGTTGAGGAGGAGAAGCGTAACAACTCCATCAACTACATTCTCCAGTCCGCAGCAGCGGTAAACGCTATGGGTGGCAACCGAATTGTTATCCACAGCGGCTCCTGCTCAAAAATGACCCGTGAGGAAGCGTTGGAGCTTGCAAAGGCTACAATGAAAAAAGCCCGTGAAGCGCTTGTTGCTGAGGGACTTGGACACATTCACTGCTGTCCCGAAACAATGGGCAAAATCAATCAGCTTGGCGATTTGCGTGAAGTAATGGAAATCTGCAAGGTTGACGATACCTTTATCCCCTGCATTGATTTCGGACACCTTAACGCACGCACCTTCGGCGAAATCAAGGGCAAGGCTGAATATGCCGCAATTCTTGATACTATCGAAAATGAACTTGGCTCTGACCGTGCAAAGATTTTCCACTCCCACTTCTCCAAAATTGAGTACACCACAAAGGGCGGCGAAAAGAAGCATCTTACCTTTGAGGACACGGTTTACGGTCCTCAGTTTGAGCCGCTTATGGAGCTTGTTTACGAGAGAAATCTCTCCCCTATTTTCGTCTGCGAGAGTGCAGGTACTCAGACCGAGGACGCACAGGCGATGAAGAAGTATTACGAAAGTCTGAAATAAATTGTAACCATATTGACACCCCGCTGTAATTGCCTTTTGAAAAGTACGTTGGTATAATTTAGGTATATTACATTGGGGAGATGTTTATATGTTCAATAGAAAATTTTCAGCAATCACACTTTCTATGCTCTGCCTTACGGCTTGCTCTGCAAACAATGATGTTCAGCAGACAAGCGTGAGTGAAACAACTACAGCAGTAACCTCATCTGCTGAAACAACAACAGCAAGTGTTGTTTCCGAGGCTATTACAACAACGGAAATTACTACGGAAGAAACTGCAGAGGAAACAACCGTTACATCATCCGAAAAGCTGACTCCCGAAGAATATTTTTCGACACATGGGTATACATACGAAAGCTATAAAGAATTATATATTGATATGACAAATTTCTCTGACGGTGAGGTTCCCCTATCCGAACTTGACAACGAATACCTTGATAACATACGATACCTGACTGTTCAGAATGCGAGCAATGCTGATTTGAGCTTCCTTTCAAACTGTCCAAGAGTACGAACGGTTACTATTGAAAATTACAGCGGAAATTCAGATTTAAGCGTACTTAACGCTGTCCTTGCTGATAAGATTATTTTTCGCAACAGCAATGAAGCCGATATTACCTCACTCACAAAATGCCAAAACATTGAAGGAGTAACCTTTGACGGCTACAACGGCAAAATGGATTTGAATTTTATAGCCGAATGTGACAGCGTTGTCGGATTGACTTTTGATAATGTTATTGACAGCACGGGTCTTGACGTTATTTCAGAATGTGAAAATATCACTTCTCTCTATATAGACAGCTACAATGAAAACACAAATTTGGGCTTCCTTTCCAAATGTCAAAATCTTAATTATCTCCGATTATTTAACCACAAGATTGACGCTGACAAGCTTTCAGAGATTTTAAAGCAGACCGACCTCACAAGAATTTATATTGCAACAGATAATTATGACCCCGCTGACGGCGAAAAGCTTATAAAAGCCCTCCCTGAATGTGAAATATGTTATTGTCTTGATGATAGTCCTTGGATGGAAGGTTATCCCGAGGAAGGTTTCAACTTCTATGTTCCACCGTCTATCGTCGCAAACTCACTCGAAGATGATTGGGTATGCAGGGACAGAGAGGTAGGATTTGATTACCCAAATTCTGAATGGAGTTA
>JAZUSM010000130.1:0-35317 GCA_045606725.1 Oscillospiraceae bacterium
CCTAAGACCGCTTGGCCTCCGACTTCCTGCTCGTGAAACAACAATATCACCGACTTTTACCTGACTCAGCGCAACTTCAAGCTCCTTTTCACCACGCATTACAAACGCAGTTTTCGGAGCAAGATTCATAAGCTTCTTGACTGACTCGTCGGTCTTTCCGCGGGAACGTGCTTCAAGGTATTTACCCATAGTAATCAGCGCAAGAATTGTTGCGCAGGACTCAAAATAGAGATGCGCATCAGTTGTTCCCTGCGTAATCTTGTACATCATAAATATACTGTACACAAACGCCGCACCTGACCCGAGAGCAATAAGGCTGTCCATATTCGGTGACAGATGGAACAGATTGCGGAAGCCGTCATAATAGAATTTCCAGCCGATAATCATAACGGGCACGGTAAGCACAAGCTGTACCAGCGCATAATTCATAGCATTATGATGTGGGTCAATAACCTCAGGAAGCGGCATTCCAACCATGTGCCCCATACATATCACAAGCAGCGGCAGCGCAAAAACCGCTGAAAGAATAAGTCTTATCAGCATTACCTTTTCATGGGACATTTTCTGCTTAGCGTTCTTGTCAGCAAAAGCGTAGCCCGCCTTTACAACCGCCGCTTCGATTTCCTTTGCGCCGATTTTTTCGTACTCAACCGTAAGCGTTTCTGCCGCAAAATTCACGCTTGCATCCGTTACACCGTCAAGCTTTTTCACGAAGCGCTCAACTCTCGATGCGCAGGCCGCACAGGTCATACCTGAAATCTTAAAGCTTTTTTTCATAGCAGTTCCTTTCCATAAATCATTTCATAAGCTTCTGCAGTGTTGCAACAAGCTCGTCTATTGTTTCGTCCTTGCCGCTTTTTATATCATCAGCAACACAGGTGCGTATATGGTTTGCCAACAGCTCACGGTTAAACGCGTTCAGTGCCGCATTTACCGCACTTACCTGCACAAGAATATCCGTACAGTAAGTGTCAGTTTCAACCATTTTCTTTATGCCCCTGACCTGCCCCTCAATTCGGTTCAGACGATTTATCAGCGCCTTGTATTCTTCTTCAGATCGCTGTTTCTTTTTACATTCGCAACATTCTTTTCTCATATAAACCTCCAATACCCCCGTGGGGTATACTCACATTATATACTCCACGGGGGTATTTGTCAACAATTATTTTATTATTCCTCATTTGGATTTAGCGGGGTAACATACAGCGTACGATTATTGATGAAGATAACCATTCCCGGCTTTGAGCCTGACGGCTTCTTCACAAATTTTACGGGAACGTAGTCCACTGGCACCTGAGAGGAATTTTTGGCTTTGCTGTGGAAAGCCGCAAGACGTGCCGCATAGATAATAGTATCGTCAGGAACTTCCTGACCGCCTGCACGGATTATAACGTGAGAACCTGTGATATTCTTAGTGTGAAGCCATATATCAGTTTTTTCAGCAAACTTTGTTGTCAGCATATCATTCTGCTTGTTGTTTCTGCCCACGAGAATTGTAAAACCCTCTGGGGACTTGAATTCAAGCGGCGGATGCGACTTAGGCGGCTTGCCTTTCAGCTTTGTAGCACGGATATATCCCTGCTCGGCAAGCTCCATACGAAGCTCGTTGACCTCGTCCTCGCCGTTAGTACGGGTCAGTGCATCAAACACGCTGTCGATGTAGGCAAGCTCCTCCTCGCCCTTTGCAATCTGCTCGGTAAGGATTTTCTCCGCCGTGTCAGCCTTGCGGTACTCCGCATAATAGTGCTGCATATTCTGCGACGGGGTAAGTCTTGGGTCAAGCTTTATCTCAATTTCGGGACAATTCTCATCATAGAAATTCTCAACCTTAACGCTTGCCATACCCTTTTCAACACGGTACAGATTAGCGGAAATCAAATCGCCCTTCAGCTTGAATTCCTCACGGTTTTCCGACTCTTTAAGCTCAATACGCTGATTTGCAAGTCGGCGTGAAATTCGGTCGGTAGCGTTAAGCAGAAGCTTGTACAAATCCTGCGAACGCTGTTTCATACGTGAAATGCTGTCACGCTCGCTGTAGAAGTAATCCAGCAAATCACACGCGGAGTCAAGCTCCTTTGTGTCCATAAGACCAACATACTGATTTATCGGGATAAAGGAAAAATCTTTGAGCAGACCTTCCTTGTCCTTGACAACTGTGAAAGTGCAGCGGTTTTCATCGCACTCTCTCGCCGTCTGATTGATGACAAAAGCAAGCCTTTCCAGAAGTTCACCGTGCAAATCGCTTTTTACAGCGTCATTGCCCTGTGCAGCGTAGTAAACCCATTCTCTTGCAACAATCGGAGAAAGTCCCTCGAAAATTTTGATAAGCGCCTTTGACAAGTCACAGTCAGGCAATTGCTCAGTCGCATTTACAATATCTTCCGCCGTACAATTGCGGAAATCAAGGCGGTTGTCACGAGGAGGATAGGTGTACGTCATACCGGGAAGCACCATTCTCTCACGGGACATTTCCGCGTCAACACGCTTGATGCTGTCGATAATCTTGCCCTCAGCGTTAATGATGACAAGGTTTGAGCAACGCCCCATAATTTCAACCGCAAGGGTAACCTTTACCATATCGCCAAGCTCGTTCATTGCCTCAAAATCAAAATAGAGGATACGTTCAAGACCGTCCTGACGGATATCAAGAAGCCTGCCGTTGCCGAGATGCTTACGAAGAAGCATACAGAACATCGGCGGCACCTTAGGATTTTCAATTGATTTTTTTGTGATGTGCACCCTCGCTGACCCTGCCGAAGCAGAAATCAGAAGTTTGCAGTTGCCACCGTGAGTACGGAAAACGATAACCACTTCCTCACGAGAGGGCTGACTTATTTTATCAACTCTGCCGCCGATAAGGTGACCGAGTTCCTTTTTTACAATGTGGAGAAATGCTCCGTCAAGTGCCATAGTGACCTCCGATTAATTACCAGCCATTTATCATAGGCTCCATCTGCGAAAAAACTGTATGCAGAGCATAAAATAAATTTTCGGCATGTTTTTCTTTTGAAGTTAAATATGCGTTACCGTAATCTCGTATAAATACAAACTCCTCTGAATTATTTTCATTTTTTCTTATACCATACATACTTGACCAACCGCGTTCCATATTGTCATAGAATGAACACGAAATCATTTTTTTATTTATATTTACCTGCAAAAGTTCAACATAATATTGCTTAAGCACATCTGCATCAATTGTTTTGTTTTCTGTGTTATTCGTAATATCTTTATACTGTTCAACAACAAGATCGTGTACTTTTTTTATATTTCTAACGTCTGCATATTGATTTATTTTTTTTATTGTTGAAAACTTTGGGTAGCTATTATCTAATTCATTATAAAGTTCCATATCACAAAACTCAAAGCTTCTGATATAACCATATTTGTCAATATACTCACCTGTAATTACACCATTATAGTCCCAGTAAAATTTGACAAAAACAATATCAGGCATTTCCGCATAAAGTTTTTCCGAGTCCTTTTCAGATGAAACAAAACAGGTCAGAACCATTAGCACACCAAGAAATGCGGTAACAAGTATTCTTTTCAGCTTCACAATATCACCTTACTCCTCAACCTCACTGATAGAAACAACCGCCGTAAACGGCTCGCTGTTTGAGCCACGTGAAATTTCCACGGAAATTTCCAGCTCACGCTCGTCAAGCTCCTCTGTTTCCGTGCCCGAAATCTCACGTCCGCCTTCATAGGTTACATACTCGTCGATTTCAAAGGCAAGGTCATCAAAAAGCTTTTTCAGCTTTCGCTTTACTCCCAGATTTGTCTTAACCTCGTCGGAAAGGTTCATTTCTTCCAGCACCGCAAGGATATCAGCCTCACGGATTGCCTCAGCTTCAAAGGTCTTACTGTCTGTAAAGCGTGTATCTGCTTCAATAAAGAAATCGTAAGGCTTGACAACAAGGTCATCTTCTGTTTCTTCCTCTGTCTGCTTGCTTTCAGACTTATTATTGTTACCTGTAAAAACTACGTGCACAAAAGTTACTCCAACCCAGGTTGTAACAGAAGTCGGAATAAAGGACAGCATATCAAAAAATGCCAGGCTGTGAAAAAGTTTAGAAAAAACATAGTTTACCACACCGCACAATACCATTATGCCCGCTGTTTTCAGCCAGTAACGCTTTGTCAGTGCAAAAGAATTTCTTACCGCATTGATTACACCGTCCTCAGGGAAAAGCGCATAGCCGTACTCCGTGAAGAAAAAGAAAAGCATTATAATTATCGTAGCAATCGCGGAAACTGCACCTATACCCATTGTTACAAAAGTAACCGCAGCTGCCGAGCCGCTGTCCTCTGCCGCAAAGGTGAAAAACAGACCAAACGTCAGGGTAATGACAACTGTTGCAACCGTAACTGCCGCTGCGACAAGATTTTTCGCCACAAACGAACCGAAAAATCTTTTCGGACTTGTGTAAAAATCAAACAGCGATCTGATTGATGTATTTTCCCCACGCAGACGTGCAAAGCAAAAGCTGTAAAGTCCCATACTGAGTGGTGCGGTAACAAGCATGCCAATCAATGACATCAACATTACAAACCAGTTGTTTGACATATTCATCATTGACAAATAATCAAGCATATTTGCCTGAAGCAATCCCTTTTCGTTGAAAAAATGCCAGTACACAGATGCTGACACCCAATCAATCAACAGATCAAATGCGGTAAGCACCGCGCAGAAAATCAGTATCGGCAGAAATATCTTTTTGAATGCTTTCTTTATGTAATCCATATATGTCCTCCATTCGTCAACAACACAGCTTATTCGTCAAACTCGCTGATTGCAACAATTACTACAAATGGGTCACGGTCTGACTCACGGGAAATCTTAACGTAGATTTCCATTTCCACGTCGTCAACCTCCTCGTAATCGTAGCCCTCGATTTCACGTCCGCCCTCATATGTTTCGAAGTCACTCATTTCGTCAACGAAGCCGAGGAAAAGTTTCTTCAGCTTCCTTCTGAGCACGAAGTCATTCTTCAGGTCAAGAAACAGATTCATCTTGTCAAGGATTTCGAGAGGGTCAAGGTCGTGAATTTTGCTTGTACGGATAACGGTTTTATCCTTCAGACGACGGTCAGCCTCAGCATAGAAGTCGGTAGCTCTTGCCTTGAGAAGTTCCTCTGCTGCAGCTTCCTGTTCCTCATCTCTGAACATATTCTTGAAAAAATCTAAAATTGACATAGTAGTTCCCCCATCAAATTTTTTACTTTATTTTCGGAAAAGTGTTCTCGAAATTATAAAATTCAGAGTCACATAAAAAATGAATTAATATAACAAAGTAGTTACAAGACAGTCTTGTTAATTTATCACTTGATAAATTTTTTCTTAATAGCGCTTGCCACAATCATCATTACAACACCTATCAGAAGCAAAAATCCACTGCTTATAAGTGAAGACAAATAAGCTATACTGCCGTTGCTGTCTGCAAACATTCCTAACAGGCATCTGACTATATCAATTCCACCAAAAATAACCAATATCACTCCCAGTAACTTAAGCGCCAATGAACCTGCTCGTATATGCTTCATATGTAACACCACCTTTATTATATATTTGTCCAACTAAATACATCACGATTCTAACAACACAATCCTGAAAAATGAGTTTTTTTATATACCAACACTTCAAACCCGATTTCCGTAGTCAGAGTGTCAATTTCCGATAATTTTTTCTGTCCATCGGCGCTTGTTTTGTAATAGTACGGCGTCATTGAGAAAAGTGCTGTAATGTCCTCGTTGCAGGGCAGACTTATCTCCCCTGTAACAGTTTCTCGTTTCAGCAATTCAAATCCGTCAAGTGCGAAATCCTTTACCTCATTGAGATAAGGCTCATCATAGACCGCACATTTCAATTGCCACAGATGTCTTTCGGCAGGGATAACCATAATCATTATCCCATCATTTTTCAGCACACGCTGAAATTCCTCTCCGCAGTACGGCGCAAACAGCGTTGTCAGCACGTCACAGCTTCCGTCTGCAACAGGCAGGTGAAACACGCTTCCCACTGCAAATTTGACTGCTTTTGTACGGCGTGCGGCATAGTCAGCCGCATTTTTGGAAATGTCAATTCCCACGATTTCCGCTTTGGGACAAGCTTCAGCGATTTTTTCGGTGTAGTAACCCTCTCCGCAGCCTGCGTCAAGGATTTTACATCCCTTTGAAGCGTACTCCGAAACCGCCCTGCACAGCGTCTCAGCAAGGGGTGCATAGTAACCCTTGTCGAGGAAAGCCTTTCTTGCCTGTACCATAAGCTTGTTATCGCCCGGCAGTGCCGAGTTCATCTGATTGGCAAGAAGCAGGTTGACGTAACCGCTTTTCGCCGTATCGTAGCAATGTCGGTTCACGCAGGTGTATGTACGCCCCTCTATATTAAGTTTTTCCTTGCATTTAGGGCAGATAAGCATTTTGTTTCTCCTTAAAGAATATAATCCACAGGGTCAGTATCAGCCTTTGCCTGAACAAGCTCAAGACCTGCATAAGCAGCCTTGAAACGGCTGATAAGATACGGGATTGCAATATCCTCGGTGTGGAAATGTCCGCAGTCGTAAAGTGCGATACCGCTGTTTCTTGCAGTAATCCACTGGTCGTGCTTCACGTCGCCTGTGATGTAAGCGTCAGCGTCCTGAGCAATTGCAAAAGGAAGATTGCCCCCTGCACCGCCTGAACAGAACGCAAGCTTTGAGATTTTCTTGCCGCTGTTTGTATAACGTACAACCGTACAGCCAAAAATATCCTTGAGAAGCTTGCCTAAATCCTCTGGAAGAATTTCTTCACCAACCGAGCAGGTAAAACCGTAGCCCCTGCCGTCAGAGTGGATTGGTTCAAGTGTTTCAAGCTTTTTCAGCTTCAATGTCGGGTTAAGCATATCGAAAATAATATCGTTGATACCGCCGTCCGCCATATCAAGCGGCGAATGGAAGCAGATACAAGCAATTCCGTGCTTGAACGCAAGACAAGCAGGATTGCTGTCATCAAGCGCGTACAAAGGGTGGAAAATTACGGGGTGGTGCGCAACGATAACGTCTGCACCGATTTCAATTGCTTCACGAACAACGTCACAGGTAATATCCAGCGCAAACAGCACCTTCTTCACCTCTGCGTCGGGGTTGCCTACAATAAGTCCCGAATTGTCGCCGTTGTGAAGATTTTTCATAGGCGCAATTTCGTCCATCATTGCAAAAATATCTTTAACAGTATACATTGGTTTACCTCCGCTTGCTGCAATAATTTCTGCCGCAAGACCTATATTTTTCACAGCTTCGGCTGAACGTCCCGAATCACGGAGTGAACGTCCCGAAGCGTAAAGTCTTTCAGCCTGTTTTTTTGCGTACACTACCGCCGCCTCGTCTGCAAAATCAAGGTTGCCGACCTGCTCAAAAAGCGGCGTAATACTTGTAGGTTCAGCATTGGTTTTCACGGCATTTATAACCGTGTAACAGAAACGTCCGTCGATTACGGCTCGCTGCTCCATAATTTCAAAGCCGTTGCCGTAAAGCCACTTTACAAGGTATGGTGCCTGAGTCATAGGCTGCAGAATAAGATTTTTCCCGTCAAGCCAGTCACAGGCTCCGAGAATACGGGAAATCAGTTCACCGCCCATTCCTGCAATAACGATGTCGGTTATTCCGCTTTCGGGCACGTCTTTCAAGCCGTCCGAAAGAATGACGTCTGCCTTGTCAAGCACGCCTGCCTTTTCGAGGGTTGTCCTTGCCGCCGCAAGAGGTCCCTCATTTATATCTGCGGCAACCGCCGTGCTGCATTTCCCCTGTGAAAGCAATTCAGCAACAAGGTAAGCGTGGTCGGTGCCTATATCGCAAATGCGGTCGCCCTTAACGAACTCCGCACATAAATTCAATCTTTTATCCAGCATAGTAAGCCGTCCTTTTCAGGTATGTAAAATTATATACTAAGCAACAATTAAAAACTATACAAAAAATCAAGCATAATCCTGCGTTACTGATTATGCGATGATTTTTTGTATATAGTTTTATTGATGATTAGTATTAGCGCCGAGTATGAAAGGCTTACCTGACATATTCGGCGCACGCTCTTACTTGTTGTCGAAATGCTTATTGAGCTTTGCAACCATTTCAGCTGCGCTTACGCCGTGAACAGCACAAGCGTCTGCAAGGCTTTCGCCTCTTGCGGAAGGACAGCCGAGGCAATGCATACCCATTTCAAGGAAGTAAGGTGCAGTATCGGGATCAAGGTCGAGGATATCGCCGATGATCATATCTTCTGTAATTCTCATTTATTTTTCCTCCACAAAAAATTATACCTATTTATTATACCCTATTTTTTTATTATTTGCAATAGCATATTGTTTTTTTATTTTTTTGTGTTATAATATTTATAATAATTTCCAGTTCTGAAAGGAGATAATTTCTTGAACTTTTTAAACAAGCTTGAACGCAAATTCGGCAAATTCTGCATTGAAAACCTTATGCTTTATATAGTTATCGGCACGGCTGTCGTATTCGGCTTCTGGTATCTTTTCCCCGATATCCCCCTGCTTCAGTACTTTACCTTTGACCGTGATGCAATTTTCAAAGGACAGGTATGGAGAATAATCTCCTTTGTTTTCATACCCGAAAGCGGAAATCCGATAAGTATGGTGTTCTGGCTGTACCTGTACTGGTTTATCGGATCAAGCCTTGAAAATTACTGGGGCACATTCAGATTCAACGTTTTCTATTTCTCAGGGGTAATCTTCGCAATTATCGCGGGTCTTATCACAGGTTACGGCACGGTATACTACCTCAACCTCTCCCTTTTCCTTGCAATGGCTGTAATTGCACCGAATATGGAACTCCGTCTTTTCTATATCATTCCTGTAAAAATGAAGTGGCTTGCGTGGATTGACGCCGCACTTCTGATTTACAGCTTTATTCCTGTTTCAGCAATTGTCCTTGCAATTCAGGCTAAGCTTTCATTTGCTTCAACAATGTCAATGCTTTGGCAGTTCAATGATGTCCGCCTTGTAATTTTTGTTTCAATGCTTAACTTCTTCCTGTTCTTCGGCGGAGATTTCTTCCGCAAAATCCGTGACAAGTTCCGGTATGGAAAGGTGCGCAGGAACTTCAAGAAGAACATCAAGATGACACAATACAATGAGGAGGATTGACAATGCTACATCTAAAGAAAGCTAATTTTGACGATATTGAAAAAGAATATCTTTTTGTCCGAGATATACCTGAGGACGAAAACGGATTTATAAATGAATGGCACGGCGTTTCCCGTGATGATTTTGAACAGATGGCACTGAAAACCATGCTTGATTATTCAGAAGGAAAAAATCTTCCTGAAGGATATGTTCCTGACACAACACTTTTCCTGTGGAATGATGATGAAATTGTGGGGCAGTTCCGTATCAGGCATTACCTTTGCGAGTCGCTGATTGAGGGTGCAGGGCATATCGGTTACTTTATCGCTAAGGATTTCAGGGGTAAGGGTTACGCAACCGAAGGTTTGCGACTGTGCCTACTTGAAGCGGCAAAAATTGTTCCAGAAGATGAGATTTATCTGCGTGTGAACAAGAGCAATCCTGCTTCCCTGCGTGTTATGCTTAATAATGGCGGTTATATTCATCACGAGGACGAAAGCAAGTTTTATGTAAGGATAAAAAAGATGTAAGATAACACTTACCGAAAAAGCTGAATGCCACTTGACAAATTATATTATATATTGTATAGTATAATTACAGAAAGAAAAGGGGCGGTAAGAATATGAAAACTCTTGTTATTTACAATTCCCAGACAGGTTTCACAAAGCGTTATGCCGAATGGATTTCCGAGGCGGCAAATGGTGACTGTCTTGAATTGTCCGAAGCTAAAAAGAAAAATACAGACGAATATGATGTGATTGTTTTTGGCGGCTGGGCAATGGCAGGCGGAATAAGCAAGCTTAACTGGTTCAAGAAAAATATGCCGAAGTGGTCAGGTAAGAAGCTGATTGCTTTTTGTGTTGGCGGAAGTCCGCTTGAAAACCCAGAAATTGAACCTGCGCTGAAAAAGAATTTTACTGAGGACGAACTGAAAAAGGTTAACATTTTCTACTGTCCGGGCGGTTTCAACTATGACAAGATGTCTGCACCGTCAAAGATGGCGATGAAAATGTTCATCAAGGCACTGAAAGCACAGAAAAACAAAACTGAAAAGGACGAGATAATGATAAAGATGATTTCATCTTCCTATGACATCTCCGACAAAAAGTACATTGAGCCGATTTTGGATTGTATAAATTCCAACTGAAAATAAAAATATTCAAAAAACACTTGACAAGCCGTATTTTGTGTGATATAATGCAATAGTTGTGTAAAGAAACACAGCAAGCTATCGTATTCTAAAGACAGCAGGTGATTGAAAAATCGTAAGTCCTGCCGAGGAAAAGATGGTAAGTATTATATGTATACTTCCGACCTTTTCCTATCTGGAGAAGGTTTTCTTTTTTGAATCCGTTAGCAAAAAACGTTTCGGCGTTTATTGAATTATCGGAGGTGAAATTTTAATGCCAAGCGCAAAGATTCTCGAATCCAAGCAGGCAAGAGTTGAAGCTCTTACCGAAATGCTCAAGAATGCAACAGCAGGTGTTATCGTTGACTACAAGGGTATCACTGTTGAAGAAGACACTAAGCTCCGTAAGGAACTCCGTGAAGCAGGCGTAAACTACTTCGTAGAAAAGAACTCTATGCTCCGTTTCGCTGCTAAGAATGCAGGTCTTGAAGGTCTTACAGAGGTTCTCAAGGGTACTTCCGCTATCGCTCTCACAGACGGTGACGAAACTGCTCCTGCTCGTATCCTCGGTAAGTTTGCTGAAGAAGCTAAGGACAAGTTCAACCTTAAGGCTGGCTTCATCGGTGAAGAAATCTACGACGAAAAGGGTGTTACTGCTCTTTCCAAGATTCCTTCCAGAGAAACTCTTCTCGCACAGCTCCTCGGTTCTCTCCAGGCTCCTATGCAGAACCTCGCTGCTACACTGCAGGCTCTCGTGGACAAGAAGAACGAAGAAGAAGCTGCATAATTGCAATTTCGCAATCAAAAACGGCATAGCCATTATGCCACAGAAACTAAACTGCGCATAGCGCAAAATAAAATTTAAAAGGAGATTATTATCATGGCATCTGAGAAAATTACTAATATTCTTGATTTAATTGACGCTCTTTCCATCCTCGAACTTTCCGAACTCGTTGAAGGTATCCAGGAAAAGTACGGTGTATCCGCTGTTGTTGCTGCTGCAGCTCCTGCTGCTGGCGGTGCTGCTGGTGCAGCTGAAAAGACAGAATTTGACGTTGTTCTTGCTTCCTTCGGCGACAAGAAGATGGACGTTATCAAGGCTGTTAAGGACGTTTGCGGTCTTTCCCTTAAGGAAGCTAAGGAGCTCGTTGAAGCTGCTCCTAAGACAATTAAGGAAGGCGCTTCCAAGGCTGACGCTGATGACCTCAAGGCTAAGCTCGAAGCTGCTGGCGCTACAATCGAACTCAAGTAAGTTTGATTTACATTACAAAATTAAAGGGTATCGGATTTTTTCCGATACCCTTATTTTTGTGTATCCTTTTAATTTGCATCACGCTTGAAGATTACAGAGAAATATGGTATAATTATTCCAATTAATACTCTGGGAGGAAACCATTTTGGATAAGACAAAAAACCGCATATTTTACTGGGATAACATAAAAGGCTTTCTTATGCTTCTGACTGTTTTTGCCCATATGCTGCTCCCGTTTCAGGATAACGAAGCAATCAACAGCATTTTTGATTACATATATATGTTCCATATGCCTGCATTTGTTTTTTTGTCGGGATTTTTCGGCAAGAGTGATAAAAGTCATGGCTTTGAGGCAATTATAAAACTGGTTTTTCTGTATTTTATTTTTAACAGTGCAATGTGGCTCATTTATGGCGACAAATCAATTCTTGAACCTATGTATTCTTACTGGTATCTTATTGCTCTTGTTGTATGGAGGCTTACTGCTCATCATCTTGCAAAATTCAGCGATATAACTCTTATTCTCGGAGCAGTTGCTATTATTATCGGCTTTTTTCCTTCTGTTGACAACAGCTTTGCTGCTTCAAGAATAATTTCTTTTTATCCTTTCTATATGTCAGGATACCTTCTTCCGAAGGAAAAAGGAAATAAGCTTGCCGAAGAAACATATTCACGCCGTATTCCAAAAGGAATTATGTGGCTTGCGCTTGCATCTGCTGCGGCATTTGTTTTCAGGACAATTTTCAGATTTACTGACGATTCCCTGCTTATGTTCGGATACACGGAAACATTTGAGGCCTTTGGCAGACTTGCAATTATCGTAACAGCTGTCCTCGCTTTGATGGCAATGCGTTACATTGCTCCGTCAAAAGAAATCCCGCTTCTGTCAATGATGGGCAGGAACTCATTATGGATATTTCTTATTCATCGTCCGATTACTCTTGTTGTGAGCAGTCTTATTGAAAACAGCAATTATCCTGTTATTATAAGTGCTTCTGCAGCTGCAACAATTGTTATATGCATTGCTTTCGGCAACGATTATATTGCCGCACCGTTAAACAGATTTGCACAACAAGGTGCAGAAATATTTACACTGCACAAAAAGGGAATCAATGCGGCAAAGCTGGCGGCTGTTGCGGTTGCTTCGGCTTTTGTTATTCATGCAGTAGCAGGTGTATATTCAGACACGGATAATACGGTTGAAGAACTCACCCCTGCAGTTCAGACAAATGATGTACTTTACAGAACAATGAGTGCACACCAGCATACTGCTTTCGATAATGCTTTCAGACTTACTTTTGCAGGCGACCTTATTCTTCTTGAGGATCAGGTAAAAAGAGCTTATAATGGAAGCGGATATGATTTTTCCGATGTTTTTGAATACACTGAGGGATATATTTCCTCTGCTGACCTTGCAATCGGCGTATTTGAAGGTCCTATGGCGGGCGAAGCGGCAGGATATTCCACAAGCAATTATGATGACGGAAAGCAGCTTGCACTCAATTTCCCCGATGAATTCGGCGAAGCGGTAAAAGCGGCAGGCTTTGACCTTGTTACAACTGCAAATAATCATCTGCTGGATAAGGGCATTCAGGGTGCAGTAAGGACACTTGACAAGCTTGACGAAATCGGACTTGATCATATTGGTTCGTACCGAACTGCCGCTGAAAAGGAAAATACTCACATAAAGCTGCTGGAATGTCAGGGAATAAAATTCGCTGTACTTGCCTACACATACGGAAGCAATAACTACACTTCCGATGAACTTACAAGTCCTGCACTTGCACACCTTACATCTGTAATCTCGGGAACATCCGGAGAACAGTTCGAAATTCTTAAGGAACAGGTCAGAAAGGATTTTGATGAAGCAAAGAGTCTTGATCCTGATCTGATAGTTGTGCTCCCTCATATAGGTACACAATTTTCCAACTCTATTGACACTGAACAGGAAACATGGTTCGGAATTTTCAAGGAATTCGGTGCAGATATAATTCTTGGCGACCATCCTCATGCTGTTGAACCTGTCTACATATCCGATTACAACGGCAGAAACATTTTTGAGGCATACTGCCCAGGAAACTTTGCAAACATTTACCGTGAAAACCAAGGCGATACAAGCATACTTGCTGAGGTATACATTGACAGAAATACAAAGCAGATTATCGGCGGAGGAATTGTTCCGCTTTATACTCAGGCTAATGCTGACGGAAATTTCCGTGCGCTCCCGATATATGAAATTCAATACAATGATGACCTGAGAAAAGAACTCAGCACGGATGATATAGCACGTGCTGACAACTCAAACAAAATTATTACAGATGTTCTGTTCGGAAGCAGAATGGATATAAATTCTGTAACAGAACGATACTACTTTGACGGGAACGGATTTATGCGCAGTATCACCAATGGACTCGAAATCACAGATGAAATCAAAAGCAGTTGTTTATTCAAGGCAATGAGCAATGCTGACTCCATATGCTTCATCGGTGACAGCGTTACCGAGGGCACCAAAAACGGCGGCTGTCCATGGTATGAGCCTATGCTGGAGCATCTCAACGGAAAACAAATTACCAATCATTCAAAGGGGGGCTGTACGGTTTCATACATCATTGACACAATCGGAGAAATCCCATCCTCTGACCTGTATGTAATAGCAATCGGTACGAATGATGTACGATACCGTGATGAGGAAGTCTGTGCAATGACAGCTGAAGCATTTTCCGAAAGAATTAATGAATTAAGAACTAAGCTTCTTGAGAAAAACAGTTCCGCTGAATTTGCTTTCATTGCACCGTGGTATTCAACCGACGGTGATTCGGTATCGGTTCTGCCATTTGATGCAAAGCTTAGTCTTAATGAGGAATACACTGCCTCTCTTGAAAAATTCTGCAATGAAAATAATATTATTTTTATTAACGCCAATCCGTACATTGCAGAAAAATTAAGCCACTCACCTGCTGACAAATATTTGCTTGACCATATTCACCCAAACTCAGGAACGGGTGTAATAATGTATTCTGAGGCGGTATTAATGTCTGGTGAATAATTACTGTTTTTTCTATAAAAAATTTTTCCAGAAAGTTTGTAACAAAACGGGAACTGTGTTGTCTAATAAATGAAAGGAGGTAAATATGAATAATATTGAAGAGCTCTACAATACATATTTTCACGATGTTTACCTTTACATAAAATCAGTTTCCCGTGACGATGAGATTGCACAGGAAATCACGCAGGACACTTTTTTCAAGGCAATGAAATCCCTTGACAGCTTCAAAGGGGAATGCAGCGTTAAAAGCTGGCTTTGTCAGATTGCAAAAAATCTGTTTTACAACCAATGCAAAAAGCAAAACCGCTTCACTGACGGGGAAATCCCCGCTGACATTCCTGACACGCAGATTTGCTTTGAAGAAAAAATTTCCGACACTTCACAGGCGCTTGAAATTCACCGCATTCTGCACACAATGGAAGAACCTTACAAGGAGGTATTTTCCCTGCGCATTTTCAGTGAACTTTCATTTAAACAGATTGCTGATATTTTCGGAAAGACTGAGAGCTGGGCAAGAGTAACGTTTCATCGTGCAAAAGTAAAAATTATTGACGAACTGGAGGAAAAATATGAGTAAAACAAATTGTGACCTTATAAATGACCTGCTTCCGCTTTACGCTGACAATGTATGCAGCGAGGAAAGCAAGGCGGCTGTTGCGAAACATATTGCTGATTGTGATAAATGCCGTACACAGCTTGAAAAAATGGGGCGTCCCATAAGCGTAAATCCTGCGGAAGATATTGCTGTTATGAAACGTATCAAGAAAAGGATAAGAATTGAAAAAATTGTTATCGGTGCTTCGATAGCTATTGTTTTGATAATAGCGCTTACTGTACTGAATTTCTTCATGTTTTCGGTTGATTATTCAATGGATTATCACATCAACAACCTTGCTGAAAATATTGCTGTCAAGGAAGAAGAAAACGGCGACCTGTGGTTTGTAAGACGTGATGGCGCTTGCGAAGCTATGTTTATGATGCCTTGCCTGATTGACGCAAACGGAAACAATATTTTTGAAGAAGGATTTGACAAGGAAAATGTTGTTGCTTATGCTTACACCCTTAAGGTACGCGGTTCAACCGCTATCGGTAATCGCAGCACAGTGATTGGCGGAGTTGAAGAACAGGAATTCTTATTCAACGCAAATGACAAGCCTAAAATCGAAACGATTTATTATTACGATGACACATATGATGAATTGTATGTGCTTTGGGAAAGGGAGTGACAATTATGACAGAAAAGAAATTTCATATACCATCAATAATTCTGGCTGTTGTCGCTGTTCTGCTTGAATTTTTTGTATTCATCGCAGAAGGGGCAATTGTAGCAATTATTTCACTTGTTATCTGTGCGAAAAAGAGAGAAACCCATCGCACTAAAATCGGAGTTGTACTTTCTATTATTGCACTCTTATTTGGAATTGCCACATTCTCATCATTTATGTATATTTTCTCACGGTCTGAAGGCGGGCTCATCGAAACAGGTTACTGGCTGATTGATTTGTTTTTAAAATAATAAAAAACAGGACACATGAAACCCAATCATGTGTCCTGTTCTTATTTTTTCAGGTCGGAATACAAATCAACTGAATAGACTCCGTTACGGATAAGTTCAGCTATTTTTTCAGCAATAAGCTCAGCGTCCTCTTTATATGTAGCACCAAACCATTTTTCATCTGTTGGCAGCACCTTTATATCTGCTTCTCCCCTGCTTAGCAGCTTTGATATAAACACAGGTATCAGGAATTCCGATTTAAGCGGATTTCGGGGGACTTCCTCGATAAAGAATTCTTCAATTCCACGTTCAAGTCTTTCAATAAATTCAGAATTGAATCCCCACATATTCATTGATACAACCGCATCGGAATTTATTTCAGTTTCTCCTGCCATTACCTTATTTCCTGCACGAATAACATTATGAGTTTCATTTATACTTACAAGATTGTTGTCAGCATCCGCAAAACAAATTCCCCTTGTAACCGCACCATTTTCGGAAAGTGTATTCCGCAGCACAAAGCCAGCCATGCAATATTTTCCGCAATCGGCTTCTTTGCAGAGAAAAGCATGTATTTTTTCAAAGGTTCTTCTGCCATAAAAATCATCTGCATTAATAACTGCAAAAGGTTCGTTTATTTCGTTTCTTGCCGTAAGCACAGCATGTCCCGTTCCCCAAGGCTTTTTTCTTCCCTCGGGAACAACAGACGGCACGTCAGTCTGTTCCTGAAAAACATATTTCAGTTCAACACCGTTATCACTGCAAACTTTCTCGATACGTCTGCCGATTGCTTCCTTGAAATCCGATTCTATTTCCCTGCGCAGAACTATAATAATCTTGTCAAATCCGCTTGCAATTGCGTCGTGAATTGAATAATCCATGATTATTTCACCGCTTGGTCCTATAGGAAAAAGCTGTTTGATTCCTCCTGCAAAACGGCTGCCAAGTCCTGCTGCCATAATAATCAAGCTTGTATTCATAATAATACCTCGTAAAGCTGATAATAATTGCCTGCAACATAATTATACAACACAACAAACTCCATTGTCAACTTATTTGCTTTAAGCTTCAAATATGGTCAGTATGGCTTTTCAAAAACAAAGGGTTGAATTTTACTGTATAAAGCTGTAAAATATAAGATGAAATACAAACGGAGGATATGCAGAAAATGATTGTGGTTGATTGCAGCGGACACGGGGATTTTTTCTCGGTAAATGAAGCGGTAAAGGCGGCGGCTTCGGGTGACACGGTTTTTGTAAAAAATGGAATATATCGTGAACGTGTTGAAGTACTTAAAAACGGCATTTCAATCATCGGTGAGGATAAGGACAACACCGTTATTGAGTACGGTTTATACGCGGATATGGATTATGAGGGTGAACGTCTTGGAACATTCCGTTCCTATACTTTTCTTGTGAATGCTGATAATTTTATTTGCAGGAATATCACTGCTGCAAACACGGCAGGCTTCGGTGATGAAGTGGGACAGGCAATCGCTGTTTACGCAGAGGGGGACAATATTACCTTTGAGGATTGCCGCTTTCTCGGTCATCAGGACACTCTTTTCACAGGACCTCTGCCGCACGCTGAAATCATAAAGGGTGGATTTAAAGGGCCTACGGAATTTGCTGAAAGAAAAACGGGACACCACGTATACCGCAGATGTTATATTGAGGGAGAGGTTGACTTTATTTTTGGAAGTGCGGCGGCTTATTTTGAGGAATGTGAGCTTTTTTCCATTGACTGCGGTAAGGAGATAAACGGATATGTTACAGCGGCGTCGACTTATAAGTCCGAGCCTTACGGATATATTTTCAACAGATGCAGGTTTACGGGTAATTGTCCGCCTGACACGGTTTATCTTGGACGTCCCTGGAGAAATTTTGCGCAGACGATACTGATTGAATGTGAAATAGGTGCACACATAAAGGCTGAACTTTTTCACGACTGGGATAAATCCGATGCGCATAAAACTGTATTTTACGGAGTATACAACTGCTTCGGTGAAAACTTCTGTGCAGATAAGGCTGCTTCATTTGTAAGAAATCTTAGCTGTGAAGAAGCTGAAAAGATATTATTGACAAAAGCTTTTTGAAAGTAGTATAATTAATGTGATCAAATAAGGTATCGGCTTCGGCTTGATACCTTATACTATTTAGGAATCGGAGGCATTATAATGAAAAAATATCTGCCGTACATAAAAAAATACTGGTACAGCTTTCTGTTAGGTCCGCTGTTTATGACACTGGAGGCGGCAGGTGAATTCATTCTGCCTTATGTCAGCGCTGATGTTATCAACAACGGTGCGGCAAAGGGTGATGTGGACTACATTATCCGCAAGGGTATTATTATGCTTATAATTGCTGTACTGATGATGATTACGGGCGTACTGGGTGCGAATTTTGCAGTAAGAGGGTCGGTGCGTCTTGCAGCGGGTGTGCGTGAGGACGTGTTCAGAAAAATTCAGAAATTCTCTTTCTCCAACATCGACACGTTCACTACTGGCTCGCTGATTACGAGAATTACAAACGATATTACGCAAGTACAGAACTTTACTCAGACGCTTCTGCGCGGTACATTCCGCTCGCCGATTATGCTTATCGGTGCTATGGTTATGTCGTTTATGCTCAATCCTGACCTTGCGTGGATTATTCTGATTGTTATTCCTATTCTGGCAATTCTGATTGCGGCGATTATCGTAACCGCTTCCCCTCGTTACACAAAAATGCAGGTGCAGATTGACAAGCTTAACATAAACGTACGTGAAACAGTTACAAATCAGCGTGTAATCAAGTCCTTTGTACGTGAGGATTTCGAAAAGGAAAAGTTCGGATTTGTCAACGATGAACTGGTTGAAAAGAGCACGTCCGCGCTGAAAATGATGCTTCTTATGCAGCCGATTTCCGCGCTTGCTGTAAACGTTACGACGCTTGCGGTTGTATGGGTTTCGGGAAAGCAGGTCATGGTGGGAGATATGGAGCTTGGCACGCTGACTGCTTTCATTACATATCTTTCACAAATTCTCACAGCGCTCAACTTTATGGCTAATATTGTTCTGCAGGGCACTCGTGCGGCGGCTTCGGACAGGAGAATTTCCGAGGTGCTTGACGCTGAAATCACTCTTAATGATGACAATGTGCAGGACAGAAACCGTACTATCAACAGTGGAAGAATTGAATTCAGAAACGTAAGCTTCCGTTACTTCAAGAACAACGGTGAAAAGGTGCTGGACAATATAAATCTTGAAATAAATTCGGGTGAACTGGTTGGCATTATCGGCTCGACAGGCAGTGGTAAGACCACGCTTGTTTCGCTTATTCCAAGACTTTATGACACAGACGAGGGACAGGTTTTTGTTGATGGTACTGACGTGCGTGAACTGCCGCTTTTCAATCTGCGTGAAAGCGTGGCGATGGTATTGCAGAAGAACACTCTTTTCTCTGGTACGGCGGCTGAAAATCTCCGTTGGGGAAACGAAAATGCTACTGACGAGGAAATAATTGAGGCGGGAAAAATTGCGCAGGCTGACTCATTTATCAGCGGATTTACCGAGGGTTACGAAACAGAGCTTGACCAGGGCGGTGCTAACCTTTCGGGCGGACAGAAGCAGAGAATGTGTATTGCCCGCGCGCTGCTGAAAAAACCGAAAATTATTATTCTTGATGACTCCACGAGTGCAGTTGACACAGCTACTGATGCCTCTATCAGAAAGGCTTTGCGTGAGCGTCTGCCTGAGGTTACAAAGCTGATTATTGCACAGCGTATCAACTCGGTTATTGATGCTGACAAGATTGTTGTGCTTGATGACGGTAAAATTGTCGGCTGCGGAAGTCACGATGAACTGATGGAAAGCTGCACAGCTTATCAGGAAATTTACCGTTCACAGAAAGACTGATTGGAGGTGAAGCTATGGAAAATACAGCCAGACAGGAACGCTTGCTGAAGAAGTACAGCGGCGTGAAAAAAGACGGCACAGTCAAGAAAAATATGGACGTTATGGGACGAGGAAACCGTGATGCGGCTTTCAGTGCAAAGGGCAAACCTAAGGATATGAAGGCTTCCATACTTCGCCTGCTTCGCTATCTTGCTAAGGAACGTGCATTACTTGTAGTAGCAATGATTTGTGCGGTAATTCAAACGGTTTCAACTCTTGCGGCAAGCTATATGCTTCGTCCGATTATGAACAAGTTCATTTACTTTGATGAGGCAAATCCTGACATTTCCGAGCGTGTCAAGGGGCTTGCAGGAGGGCTTATTATTCTTGCGGTTGTGTACGGGATTTCCGTGCTGACCCAATGGTTACAGCAGAGAATAATGCTGTCTGTTTCACAGCGTACGCTTTCACATATGAGAAGCGAGCTTTATGACAAGCTGCAGGATTTGCCTATAAGCTACTTTGACCGCAACCCTGCGGGCGACATTATGAGCCGTTTCACAAATGACGTTGACACGGTGGGCGAAATGCTGAACACAACGCTCATTCAGATTATTTCGGGTGCGATTACCATTGTGGGCACGGTTTTTCTGATGCTTTACACAAACGTAATTCTGGGCGGTATCACGATTATTATGACCCCACTGCTTGTGTGGGTGAGCAAGCTGATTATCAGCAAGAGCCGTGGTGCTTACTCGGAGCAGCAGAAAAATCTTGGTATGCTCAACGGCTTTGCGGAGGAAACAATTTCGGGACAGAAGGTTGTAAAAATCTTCAATCACGAGGAAATTGCCGAGGAAGAATTTGCTTTTCTCAACGGCAGACTTTGTGAGTCGCAGATTAAAGCGCAGTTCCGTGCGGGCATTATGGGACCTGTTACACATCAGCTCTGCAACGTTGTTTACGGTATCACAGCTTGTGTGGGTGCTATTCTTGTTGCGGTACGCGGCTTTGACATCGGCGGTCTGACAATTTCTCTCAATTTCACACGTCAGTTCAACCGTCCGATAAATGAAATTTCTATGCAGATGAACACTGTCTTCTCGGCGCTTGCGGGTGCTGAACGTGTATTTCAGGTTATGGATACTGAGTCTGAAAAGCAGGATACAGAAGTTGTTACTATGGATAAAATTGAGGGACACATTGTTCTTGACGGCGTGAACTTCGGATATATTCCTGGGGTAACCGTACTTCACGATATTTCTCTTTACGCAAAACCCGGACAAAAGATTGCTTTTGTTGGCTCGACGGGTGCGGGAAAGACTACGGTTACAAATCTGCTTTCGAGATTTTACGAAATTGAGGATGGCACGATTACAATTGACGGCGTACCCATTGAAAAGATTGACAGGGATTTTCTGCGCTCGAACATTGCTATGGTTCTGCAGGACACTCACCTTTTCACGGGTACGGTTATGGAGAATATCCGCTACGGCAGGCTTGAGGCTACAGACGAGGAAGTCATTGAGGCGGCAAAGGTTGCTTCGGCGCACACTTTCATTATGCAGCTTGAAAACGGTTATGACACGCTGCTGGAAAATGACGGTGCAAATCTTTCACAGGGACAGCGTCAGCTGCTGAACATTGCCCGTGCGGCAATAAGCCGTGCTCCTATTCTTATTCTTGACGAGGCGACAAGCTCCGTTGACACCCGTACTGAGCGTCACATTGAGGAAGGTATGGACGCACTTATGGAAAACCGCACAACATTTGTTATTGCTCACAGACTTTCAACGGTACGAAAGTCAAATGCGATTATGGTGCTCGAAAAGGGACGCATTGTTGAACGTGGTACGCATGAAGAATTACTGGAACAGAATGGTAGGTACGCTGACCTTTATCATGAAATTGCAGAGCTTTCCTGATTGCCAATCGGGACGTTCATAAAATATTTACATATACAAATTGACAAAAAACATTCCATTATAGTGTAAAATGTTGTATAATAGTTGTATATGTAAAAGGAAAGGAAGGGAAGCTGCATTGAAATATTCAGTTAAAACAAAACTGATTGCTGTGACATTTGCGGTGTTCGCGGTTGCGGCAGTAATGTTTTCCCTTATATCATATTCTGCGGCAAAGCGTTCCGCTGAAGCTGTTGTAAAATCGCTCATTGACCAGAGTGTTATTACTGCGGCAGACGCACTTTCAGGTAAAATTGACGCTGTTACCGCAGTTGCCGAAGACGTTTCAAAGGACCTGGCATTAAGCCGTGCTGTTGATGATTATCGTCTGCGGCTGCTTGAACAGAGAAACGGTGTTTACGCAGAAACGGGTATTTCCTTTGATGTGGTAAACTCATCAGACATGAAATCTATCGACGGAAAAACCGATTATTCTGCAAATGAAGCAGTTATCAATGCTGTAGGTGGTACACCGTGGCTTACTGCGCCTTATGACAAGGACGGCAAAAGCGTCTGCACATACTCTGCACCACTTGATTACCTTAACGAAAAACGTGCAGGTGTACTTGTCTGCACTCTTGGAAGCGAATTTTTTGCTGAAACATTTGACAAGATTTCCCTCGGAAAGTCCTGCGCTGTTTATGTTACCGACGGAAACGGAATTATCGCTGGAAAAGCTTCAGAAAGTTCTGATATTTATACTGCTTCCTACGCAATAGAAAGCCGTGAGGGCTGGACGATATATGTTGAAGCTGTTCCTGCTGAACTCATGCCGCCGCTTACCTTTGAAATTGTCACATCGGTTATCCTTTCGGTAATTCTTGCGGCAATTCTCAGCCTGATAAGCGCAGTAATTCTCAGCAAGACACTTACACCTATCAAAGCAATGGCAAAGCGAATTTCCACACTTGCTGAGGGTGATTTTACTTCACCTGTTCCAAAGGCTTACCACAACGATGAATCTATGGCGATTGCCGAAGCGCTCAACAAGACAATCGGTGCACTCAACGGCTGTATCCGTGAGATAACTGTTTCAATCAATCACGTTGCTGAGGGCGATATTTCCGAAGACAAGGCTGTTTACGCCGGTGATTTTGCAATGATTCATGATGCGCTTTCCGATGTAAAGAAAACGCTTCGCAAGGCACTTTCCCGTATCCGCACAGCTTCAGAAAAGGTTATTGACAATGCTGAAAAGATTACGGAAAAATCCACTGCAAAGCCTGCGCCTGTGAAGAAGAATGTTGCGGTTTACAATGCTTTTGAGGATTGCACAGATATTGTTGCTCAGGCAAACAAAACAGCTGAAAAGCTTGAAGAAGCAAGGCAGAAACTTGCTGACGAACAGAAAAAGCTTGATAATCTTACCGAAGCGATTTACTCAATCAATGACAACACTGACGGAATTGTCGATGTTGTTGAACAGATTGAAGACATTGCTTTCCAGACAAATATTCTTGCGCTCAATGCCGCTATCGAGGCTTCTGGTGCAGGCGAATTCGGCAAGGGCTTTGCTGTTGTTGCCGAGGAAGTACGCTCGCTTGCACAGATGAGCTCCGATTCTGCCAAGTCTACAACAGAGCTTATCGAGGGCACGGTTTCTTCCATTTCCAAGGGCTCAACCCTTGCGAAACAGACCGCTGCACTCCTTGAAGAAGCGCTTGCTTCCGCTGATGAGGCACTTGCACAAATGAATGTACTTACCAATGCGGCTAAGGAATACGCAGATGCCGCAAAATCCGCAGAGGACTTAATTCTCCAGCTTTCACTTGAACCTGCATACGAGCCTGTGAAGCCTGACACGACGGACGCTAAGGCGATTGTTACCGAGGCCAACCGAATGAAGAAGATTGCAGAATCCTTCAAAACAAAATAAAAAATGGGTATCGAGAAATAACTCGATACCCTTATTTTATATAATTTCAAAAACCTCACTCATCGGCTTCATCTGCTTTTCACGGGGAACATAGGCAGGCTTGCCAACGGGAATTACGCTCATAAGATGGTGTCCCTCAGGTGCGTCAATGAACGCATTTATTTCCTCTGCGGAAACGATAGGGTCGTTCATCCAGCAGGCACCAAGTCCCAACTCCTCGGCTTTAAGAAGCAGATTTTCAACTGCTGCACCAACACTCAGCACGTCGGGATTTCCCAATGCGGAAAGCATTTCGCTGTGTCCGTAACCCTTTGCGGAGTAGTACTCCTCAACGCGAGGGTCGTGGTACTTCATTTCGGTAAGGTACACCAGAATTACCACAGGTGCGTTCTTGAAAAATGTTGTCTGCTTCACTCTTGATGCAACGAAGTTTTCGTCCTCGGCATCGCTGTAGAAACGACGTACTCCCCTTTCAACGGCTTCTGCGAGTGCTGAAATCTTCTCGGGAGTTCTGATTGCAACAAATCTCCAGCACTGGCTGTTACAACCGCTTGGTGCGGTTACTGCTGCTGAAATAAGCTGTTCAATTATACTGTCATCAACGCTGTCAGCAAGGAATTTCCTTATACTGCGGCGTTTATTTATAAGTTCACTATACTCCATATTTTCTCCTTTTATACAATTGTTATCCCGTAGCCACGGCAGATTTCCTCAAGAGGAAGTCCTATTCCCTTACCGGACGGTATCATTTCCCATATTCCGTCGGTACACTCAAAAGCTACGGCAAGAAGCGTTCTCTGGTGGATATTTTCCGAAAGCGGAAGGTGCATATGAACTCCGTTTTCACAAAGGATACTGATATCTCCGTCCGAAAACCTGTCGAAAAGATGAGCAGGATTGTTTCCGTAAATTGAAAACAACAGCACCATCATGCTTACATCATTTGGTATCCGTCGGAAATCTATATACATAACACGCTTGTCAGGTGCATTCAGATATGTTACACTTCCGCAGTCGGAATGGTCGTTGCCAAAGAAAATCATTCGCTTATCATTGCTTACCGTGCCGACGCTGTCAAGCATAAACAGGTATGCGTCAATATCCATTTTCAGCTCGGATTTTCCTGTAAGCTCAATCTTGTATTGCTTTGGTGCAATTGGCAGGCGTTTTCCTGGAGCAATAATAACGTTTTCCTCACTGTAATCAGCAACAGGCTCTTCTTCCTCCTGTTTTTCAGTTTCCGGTTCAATTATTTCGAGCTCCGGCTCAGGCATTGTTGCAAGCTGAACATAATCAAGATTTTTCAGCATTTCAGCATAAGACGAAGGTGCCTCCCTGTCAACGGTATGAAGCATTGCACCGTCTGAATATGTATTTTCATTCCCTGCTGTACCGCAAAGAATTATGCGGCGTTCAACTGCTGATCTGATTACGATGCTTCCATAAAGCATAGAACCGCTTCTGATTCTTCCCACATTCAGTGTAATGGTATTATATCCCTGCACAAGCGTATCGGCAGAAAGCGAAACATCATGAAAATTACAGCTTATTTCAGCTTCGACCGGGGAATAAATTTCAAATATGTAAGTATGCTCTTTTTCAGCTTCAAATGTTCCAAGGTTTATAATTTTCGGTATTCCCCAGAATTGTTCCTCGTTATTTATACCTAATACTGCACCGTTGACTTCTACATTTGAAAAAGAAGTGTCCTCATTGCGGCATAAAACAGAAATAAACTGCTCGGGAGGAAGATTGCTGTTTGTCAGCTCAATTTTAAGATTGTCAATCTGAACATTTTCAGCAGCAACTACAAGCACGGGACCAGAATTGCTCCACAACAGCGAGCCATTACCGTTTATCTTACAGCTTTTATTAACAATGAAGCTACCCTCAAATTCGCCCTTAGGAAGCTCTACTCTTCCAGTGCTGTCCGGACTGTCAAGCAGCTGGCGGATAACCCTGCTGTCCAAAAAATCACCACCCAATAACTGAAATTACTGACATCAACGCTAAAATAACAGTGCATGCAATTCTTGCGTAAAAAATGCTTCTGCTTATATTTACAAATCGTACTGAGCTCATGAAAAGTTCAGCAGCGGCACTCAGACCGCATTTATCGGAGGATGCATCGGAAATGCTTCGTATGGAAGATGCGCTTACCGGAGAAGCGATTGCCGCATCAACTTCGTCAAGCATATGCACATCATTTTTTTCTGAACCGATTACGCAGGTTTTGATGCCCTGCTCCGCCGCAGCTCTTACTACACGCATTTTATCAGACACATCTGCATTTACAACTGCTCTTATTTCTGAAAAGCGACGTTTAAGCTCGTTGTCGTCCATTCTGGAAAGCTGCTCAGAATTAAGAATTACGCCCTTGCTTTTCTTTCCTGTCTTTTTCATGGTATATATTGCCGACTCACGACTTGCCGATGTGAGAAGAATTGTTCTCACTCCGCTTTTTTCAAGGCTTTTCAAAGCCTGTCCTGCTTCTGAAAAAACTCTGTCATGAACTGTAAGCATACCAATAAGGGTATATGTTCCCTCAGGAAGCTTCTCATTTTTTATCACGCGGTCGCATACTGCAAGCGCGATAACGTCATTTCCCGTCAGTGATATTGTTGCTGCAAGCTTTATAAGAGCATCCTTGTTTGTAATTTTATGTTTCTTTCCGTCAGCAGAAAAGCTGTCGGAGCATCTATTCAGTATAAGCTCGGCATTTCCACTGAAAAAGGTTACAAGCTTTCCGTCAAGATTTACTGTAACACCGCTTATACCGCCGCTTTCAGCTGCAGCCTGTTTTTTTACTTTTATTTTACCCTGAACTTTTCTGACAAAATTCAGAATTGCCCTGTCGGCAGGTGTTCCTCCGTGAATTGTATTATCACTTTCAAGCTGCGCGGATGAAGTATTCACTGCCGCAATTTTTATCAGACTGATTATTTTTTCATCAACGTCCTCAAGCTTTTCAACCTGATTTCCCATACCGTCCACAAAGCCGTTAACCGTGCATTCTCCCTCTGAAAATGCCCCTGATTTGCCTGCGAACAGAATTTTTACATTACGCATATCTGTAAGTATGTCGGGATTTGAAACACTGATTTCACGCTTTGAAAGCAACTTCATGAGTTCCGCTGCAACAGCTTCGGCAATAAGATTATTTCCACATATACAGCTTACCGCAAGCACTGCCGCTGCTGCAGAAAATCCCTCAAGAATTCCTCCTGCAAGCTGTCCTGCTGATGCGCCGCAGACTGCACATACAATAAGCACTGCCACGGCACAGACTGCACCTGTTATGCCGCCTGCACGGACAATACCGCCGAATTCATCACCGTGAACTGCGGAATTGTTCTGTGATTTTTCCGCCCAGAGTGTATTATCACCTGTCGCAGTGATTTTCATTGCACCGCTTCCAGAGGTAATAACCGAGCCTTTATACAAGCTGTAAGCGCTTTTAAGTCCCATTGCCCTGCCGCTGTGAAATGATGCGGGGGGAGTTGTTTTTTCAAGCTTTTCCAGCATACCGAATTCAGACTGGTCAACAACAAACTGTCCCTCTGCAACAATTCCGTCAGCAGGAACGATATCACCCTTTGAAAGATACACAACATCACCTATAGCAAGCATTCTTTCTTCAACACTTTCTGGCTTTGTTCCACGAAGTACGGTATATCTGCTCTGACGTGCGCATGAAGATATTTCGGCAGTTCTCTTTTCGGTAACATAGCTGATTACTGCTTCGAGTGCAGCGCAAAGAACTGCGAGTCCTCCAAGCACGAATATACCTGACACATCAGTCACGGGCGGAGTTATCTCCAGAAGTCCCAGAAGCAGTGCCACAATTTTCACCATTGCACCTATTACAAAAAGTTTGCAGCTAAGGGAGGTTATCCCTCTCATTATATTTTCAGCAAAATTTATATCAATTGTTCTTTCATTGAAGCCGTATTTCTGTCTTGAAGCTTCCGCCTCACGTCCAGAAAGACCGGATAAAGCCATAGACCATATTCCTCTCTGTTGGGAAATTAAATAATCCTTACCTTTATTAGCATTCCGCGTTCAAAACGTGAGCCACGGAAAACTGTTCCGTCGGTAAGTCGGATTGCCTGACCTGCAGGCACGGGATTGCCCTGCGGCGAAATCATACCGTCAGCGTTGCGGTTGATGAGAAACCACTCGCCGTTATGACAGCACACATATGCCTGCAAGGATTTATCTGCTTTTTCATCGGCAAACACATTGCTGTAAAGATGCCATTTGAAAAGCGGTGTGTTATTTACAACATCAAGCTCTGAAAAGTTTCTCCACTCGCCGTCGTGTCCTCTTACCTCAGAGCTGAGTTCAAAGCGCACAATATTCCTGTCGGTAATTCTTGTTCCGCAGAACGGACAAACAGGATTGTTTACGTCATGCAGAACAAACCATTTCTTGTCACATGCAGGATTTGAGCATTTGTGGAGCAAATCCCATGTTCTGACAAGCCCGCGCTCCCATTCCATTGCAGACGGGCGCAGGGCAGGGTTATGCAGACCGTCAACAAAGGCACGCAGGAAAAGATTTTCCATTACCGGACCCAGATCCTTGATGGTTGTTTTCATTGCGGACGGACGGTTTGATGTATCTTCAGGATTTTCGATAAAGGTTGCCATTGGTCCGAGTCCGAGATAATCGTCACGCTCAGCTGACTCGGTTGAGTAGATTTTAGGTCCCATAAGAGGGTGACGGCAGAAAAGATACTCATAAATAAGCACCGCAAGAGCATGCAGATCCGTTACGGAACTTGGGATTTTTCTTCGCGGGTCATCACGGTCAAGTTCCATTGTAGAGAGAACCTCTGGAGCAATATATCCTCTTGTACCCGCAACCTCAGGAGGAAACAGCCCCGGTACAACCAGTGTATCGATGTCAATTACAACGCAGTTTCCCGTTTTAGGGTCGATAAGCACGTTGTTGTTGGACAGGTCGGAATGTGCAAGACCTGCCTGATGGAGTCTGCGGATTGAACGTGCCAGCAGAAGCGACATCTGTATCATCGAACGGAAGTCACCAAGCTCATTCTTGTTGAGGAAACGACGGTTGCTTGAAGTAAACCAGTTACTTTTCTTATCCTTGCCTTTCAGGTCAAGGAACTGTGAAGCGCCCTCCTCAAAGAAAAAGCTTTTCGGATACGCAGGCGAAACTATTCCGAATTCGGGCAGGACAACAAGATCGGTAGGCCAGCAGAAACGTCCCGCAAAATAGCTTGCAAGGCGTTCATCGTTACCGATTGCTCCTCCCTTTGACTCGGGGATAGTCGGATTATAGCGCCCGATAATCGCTTCAAGACGTGCGGTCATGTTACGGTCGATTTTGTTCGGCTCGTTGAAGAACTGCACTACATAGGATTTATCGGGTGCAAAATATGTGTATTTCATACCGCCTCGGGGCGGATTATCAGTTATTACATACGGGATTTTTCTTCCGTCGGCAAGGGTCGCTTCACCCATTCTGCTCATAGGAAACCTCCGAAATTTATGTATTTATTATCAACAAGGTCCTGTCGTCAAATGAACCTCTTTCAACGTAGTTGTCAAGCCATATTTTAAGCATCTCAGCCTTGTCCTTGTCGTGCACGATATCAAAGGAGGCCAGTGACGCCTTTTCCTGTGCAAACCTGTCACCCCAGAGCTGTTCCAGAGTCATATTTGTTTCAGCAAGAACATTTTTAGTATACTGCAAAGCATATTTTACGTCCCCATCGTTTACCCATGGGTACTCAATCGGCTGTGGCACTGTCACATCTGTGATAAGCTCAGGCTCGGCAATATCAAGAATATTGTTCAGCTTCAGGTCAAGCACAAGACGAAGAAGCTGTGTATTGTTGGGGTAATAGTCGTCCGCAACACCGTCCGTCATAAGCAAAAGTGACGTAAGCTTTCCTCTGCGGATTTTCGTGCGGCTCATAAGGCTTTCGGGACTTCTGAACTGCTCGGAAGTAAGGAATTCGGTTTCACCCGAAAAGCTTCCGCCGTCAGCCGTGCCGAGGAGAATAAGCGGATTTGCGCTATTCTCATCAACTGCCGCAATCATGCCGTCACCGAGCTGAATGGAAGCGGTAAGATATTCCTTACCGTTTGTTGTTTCAACAGGGATAACCACTGATGCAAGGAGCGTGCAGGAAAAGTCTTTAAGCTCAGGCTTTCTGCCTGCAGCTTCCTCGAATTCGGGGTAGTCTTTTCTCTTTTCGTAAGCCGCTTCAACAGCTGCAAAAGCCTCCGCATAGCTGTCACGGAGCATTGCTGCAATCTGACCGCACATTACACCGAAATCAGCGTTGTCAAGGGGCAAACTCAATATTTCAAGATAGTTCGGATTGTCACGCTTGATAGCGGAAAGACGCGCCTTGACGTATTTTATTACCGCCTCACACCCTGCTTTTGCGCCAATTCGTGAGAAAAACTTTGAACCTGCACCGTCAGCGGCGGCAGCAATAACCATACCATCAAAAATTTCAAAGGCATAGAAATCGTCGCAGTTTGTACCGTCATGCTTATGCTTTTTACCACGGACTGTTGCGCCGAAAACCTCAAAGCCACTTTCATTTGCAGATGAACAGCTTGCTTCGGGATAAGGCTCTGGACTTTCAGGCACTGGGTTGTATTTCCACATTGCCGCAGTATGGGCGGTTACGTCATTATCCGAAAGCTTGTTAATGTTATTTTCCATCGTTACCTCCGATTACGGAACAATTACGAAGCCCTGTGGCGGTGGTGGAAGCTCGATATTTGCACCAGGCTTGGAGTCAAGGCTCTTGGAGGACATTTTTACGGAGCTGGAAACCCATGCAAAGAACTGTGCAAGGTCACCTGCGGAAAGTGTATTCATCATGAGCACGCAGTCGGTGATTTCCTTGAGCACCTTTGTATCAGCGTACGCACCTGCGGCACAAGCTATAATGTTAGCAGGCTTTGTACTCTTGAGCATTGCAGCAGCCTGACGCCAGTCGTCTGTTGGGGCGCCGTCTGTAAGAATGAACACGAGAGGACGCCAGTCGCCCTTCTGAGTTTCGGTTGACTTTCTTACCTCGGAGCGGATACACTCATTGAGAAGCTGGAGAGCTGCACCGAGAGCTGTTGCGCCGCCTGCTGTGAGAGTTGGCTCTTTAAAAAGCATAAGCTCTGTAAGCGGAGTAACCTGTCTTGCGCTGGAGTTGAATGTGATTACGGAGAGGTACGCTGTTTCGAGAGCCTGAGGGTCGCCTCTCAGCTCGGAGATAAGCGCACGTACGCCGTGTTTTACTGCTTCGATAGGGTCGCCTGCCATTGAACCTGAAACGTCAAGGAGGAGATAAACGGGAAGTCGTCTTGAAAATTCTGACATAATATTGCCCTGCCTTTCTATTTAAAAAGATATAATTTGCTCATTTTAACATAATAAAATTATACCTCTTTTTGTGAAAAATGTCAATTAAAATTTATACTAAGAACCAATCAAAAACTGTACAAAAAATCTTCGCATAATCCTGCGTATTTGATTATGCGAAGATTTTTTGTCTACAGTTTTATTGGTTGTTAGTATTAGTTACAGCAACCGTTGGTTGCAACAAAAAATATAACCTGTGAAGAAGTTACTCCACAGGTCATTTATCAAAAATATATTACGTCAATAAAAGTGATGCCCATACAGTTATCAGTGCATCATATACACCGTGTGCAATTATCAGTGACAACACCGAACAATTCTTGATTTTCAGTCTGCAAATACAGAAAACAACGCCAATAAATGCAGTTGTAAATATCTGAAATATGTTGCCGACGAATATATGAAACAGTCCGAAAAGGAGTGATGAAGCGAGAATTGCTACCCACTCTTTCTGAGCAATGTTCTTTATTTTGCTGTAAATCAAACCACGAAATATAAATTCCTCGGTAAGACCAACTGCAACTATACAATAGAAAAACTCATGGATAAACTGCCACAGGTATTTGTAATGCTTTCCCGTGTCAAAATTCTCTCCGAAACCTAAAAGATGTGGAATTAGCGTAAGCACGACAGACATTGCCAAACCAATCAATATGCCGACAATAATCTGCATACCGATTTTGTCTTTGACAAAGCCGTAATCAGACAGCTTATCCTTGCAGACAAGCATTGCAATTACAGGAATTAAAGCCGCCAGCCAGTAAACTGCTATCACGCTGACCATTCTTACTCCCAACGGCAATGACATCATCACATACTGATTGAATGCTATAACGCCATACAAACCAAGCATACTGCCAAGAAAGCTTACAGTAAGACATATCCAATCTTTTTTCTTGCTCATTATTCTTCAACTTCCTTTTCTTCGTCCCGTTCAGCCGCTTCCCCGTTCATATACTTTGCTTTTAAAAGCTTTTTCAGCGTATCCTTGCCTGTGATTTCCTCAAAGGCGGCAATGACACCATTCTTCACAGCGCCCTTGATTACCCAGTATGACACGATAAGCAGGATAATTGCTGTGCCGCCGCTTATGCCCAATTCCTTCAGCAAGTCCATAGCTTTTCTCCTTTAGTTCGAACTTGCCGCCGCTGCTGTTGATGCCGAAGATGCGGCAATTACAGCACACATTGCAGCCTGCTGTGCCGCAACCATTGCGAGAGTTGTAGCAACAGCAGTTGTGTCGGAAACCGTATTTCCTGCATAGTCAGCCGAAACAAGCATTACAGCGTGCATAAGACGTGTGCCCTTGTCAATGCTGAGCACACCGTAGCCCTTCTGCTGTTCAAGGAATTTGTCAGCTTCGAGGATATCGTCAACCGCTTCGCTCAGATCAAACTCATTAAGGGCAAATGCGGCAAGTGCGGCAACCTCATAATATTTGCTGTACTTTCTGCCAGCATTTTTAAGGCTGTCCCAGAGGAACTCAACACGCTTGCATTTTGCGTCAGCATCTCCGTCAGTAAGGGAGAGGACATGTGAAACGGACTGAACAGCGTTGCCTGCAAATTTTTTCTTGAAGTAGGCATACACTCTTTCCATTTCCTCGATAAGCTGTTCATCTGACTTTTCTGAGAATGCAAGGAGTGCCGCAAAAATGCTGTCCTCGCTGCCTGTCAGGAATGGGTGTTCCTTTCTCATAAGGTCGTAGATAACCATACTTCTTTCGGCAATTTTGTCAACCTTTTCAATGTCAATCATATCTGTAAGCAAAATGGAAACATAAGCAAGATATTCACTTCCGAAGAAATAATTCTTCATCACGTCATAAATCTGCTTTGCCTTATCAAGCTTTTCCACAGGATTTTCCGATGTCGCAAGATATGTTATAACGGGAAGCTTTACGTTGCCGCGGAAGTTGGAGAAAATACCTGTCTTTTCATTCACAAGCTTTTTGCATTCAGCCATCTTTTCGGAATCAGCAGCTATTCCCTTCGATGCAAGGCTTGCTGCACAGACGTGGATAATATAATTGTTATCCCACATAAAGTCATTCTTGATTGTATCTCTTGAAGCAATAAAACTTTCGCAAATTGCGTTGAGTGATGGTTTCATTGTTATTCTCCTTTCAACAGTTCAATAGCTTTCGTTATACATTCGTCACCCTCAGCTTCAATGTCGGGGATAATTCCATTTGCGTCAAAGGTTTCACCTTTGCTGTTGCCCATAAGCGAGGAAACCATTGCAAAGGAGTAGCCGTCGGAAAAAGCGTCAAAAACGTAGGAATAATATTTACCGTATGTCTGCTTTCCCACAACTTTTACTTTGTCGGGGAAATCACTTTTCATATTGAAAATCATTACCTCAGCGGAGCTTGCCGTTTTTTCATCGCATAGAAAAACAAGCTTGTCAAAGTCAATTATCTTGTCACCGATACACTTTTTCTCAGTGATTTCGCTTGCAATATCCGTGTAAACCACAGTACCGTCATCGTGAAAAAGTCCGAGGACTTCCACAAGCTCATCTGTGTGTCCGCCCGAATTGCCACGCAGGTCAATGATGAACTTTCGGTTTGTTTCAAGGGTTTCCTTATGCTTGATAAGGTCACTCCAGGTCTTGCCCCTTACAAAATCGTTGATTTTTACGGTGCAGATACCGTCCTCTACTGTAACTGCTGCGGGACGGTATTCGCTGAGCTGTTCTGTAACGTCTTTTGTTCTGTCTTTGCCGAAAATAGTGTTGTACTTTGCAATTTCCTCAGGCTCGTGCTCGTTGATGTCATCAAGAATAAGCTTGTAGACATAGTTGTCAAAGTTAGCCTCGGCATTGTCGCCGTAAATGTCACCGAGGGTGTCCTGCATTGCAAGCTCCAAGTGCTCCTGTGAGTAGTAATATTCACCGAGGTAATTCTCAAATTTTGCAACACGGTCATTTGATGTGACAATGTGCCTGATACAGATTGCAAGTGCAGCGGCGAGAATGAATATTATTATCAGACTTGCTTTGCTGACTTTTCTCTTTTCTTTTTTCGGCATTATATTTACCACTCTTTCAAATTATTACTCATATCTCAGTGCCTCAATAGGATCAAGCTTTGCTGCACGGTTTGCAGGATAGAAACCGAAGAACACGCCGATTGCCATTGAGAATGTTACTGCAAGAAGAATTGCGCCGACAGACGGTGTTGCTGTTGCATCCATAAGCAGACCAACGAGGTTGCCGAGGAGGATACCTGACACGATACCGATTGCACCGCCGATAAGGCAGATGATTACAGACTCGATGATGAACTGTGTACGGATTGCGGAGTTAGGTGCGCCCAGAGCCTTTCTTACACCGATTTCACGGGTACGCTCTGTTACGGAAACCAGCATAATGTTCATTACGCCGATACCGCCTACCACGAGGGAAATACCTGCGATTACGGAAATTACCATAGAAACAAGTCCGAGGATTCCACCCATCATTTCCATCTGCTGTTCAGCTGTTGCATAGTAAATCTCGATACTGTCATTGTTACGGTAGAAGCGGTTGTTCATATAGTCCTTTACGTCCTCAGCAAACTGTGTTGCGTTTACACCTTCATTGATGTGCGCATAGAAATAAAAGAAAGTCATATCGGACTCGCCTACAATTTCAGCCATTGTGGAGTAAGGAATATAGACCTCGTTGTTCCAGTCCTCACCTGTCATATCAACCATTGCGCTCATCATTCCCGTAAGCTGATATTCATACAGACCAACAACGGTAAAATCATAGCTCTGATTATACATATCAACAGTAAGGGTCTGACCGATTGCGTTGTCAAGGCTGCCGTAAAGCTTCAACGCCTGCTTGTCACTGATTACACAGACCTTACCGTGCTTTGAAACGTCCTTATCAGTAATGTATCTGCCCTTTACAACAGCTGTCATACTCTGCTTGATATAACCCGGGCTTACAGAATAAACATACAGATCAAGCTTTTCACGCTTATGCATTGTTGTAGCACTTGTTGTATCGTATTGAAGTGCGATTGCATTGATATCATCAGCAAAACGTTCCTCAACGGATTTAATCATATCCTCTGTAATAAGGTCATCTCTTGTGTAATAATCTCTTACAGGGTTAGGCTTGAGAGTAATCTGAAAACCGACAAGGTTTGCACCGCCCTGTGAGTC
>JAZUSM010000131.1:0-2642 GCA_045606725.1 Oscillospiraceae bacterium
CTTTGCTCTTTCCGCAGGAGTCATTGAAAGAATCATTGCCTCAATACGGTTAAGCTGTCTGTCGTCGATATCCATATCGTCAATCTTGTTGCCAACACCCGGAAGCATCTTGAAAATGTCCTTCAAAGCGCCCATTTTCTTAATCTGCTTCATCTGGTCAAGCAGGTCTGTAAGGTCAAAGCTGTTTTCCTTGAGTCTGCCTGCAAGCTTCTTGGTGTTTTCCTCATCAAAGGTAGACTGTGCACGCTCAATAAGAGTGAGCATATCGCCCATTCCGAGGATACGGGAAGCCATTCTTTCAGGGTGGAACTGTTCAAAGTCACCGAGCTTTTCGCCCGTACCCACAAACTTGATTGGCTTACCTGTTACAGCGAGAACGGACAGCGCCGCACCGCCTCTTGTATCTGAATCGAGCTTTGACATAAGTACGCTGTCAATGCCGAGTGCGTCGTCGAAGGACTTGGCAACATTAACTGCATCCTGACCTGTCATAGCATCGACTACAAGCATAATTTCATCAGGTGATGTTTCAGCCTTGATGGTTTTAAGCTCATCCATCAGTTCCTCATCGATATGCAGACGACCTGCGGTATCGAGGAGCACCACGTCATTACCGTGGTCCTTAGCGTGCTTAACAGCTTCCTTTGCAATGGTAACAGGGTTAATCTGTCCCATTTCAAAGACCTTTACATCAGCCTTGTTACCCACAACCTGAAGCTGATTGATAGCAGCAGGACGATAAACGTCGCAGGCTACCAGCAGCGGACGCTTGCCCTGTTCCTTGAAGAACTTTGCAAGCTTAGCAGCGTGAGTAGTTTTACCTGAACCCTGCAAACCGCACATCATAATGATACATGGCGGTTTTGACGGGAAGTTGATTCTTGCATTGCTGTCACCCATAAGGGCAATCAGCTCTTCGTTTACGATTTTGATAACCTGCTGTCCCGGAGTAAGGCTGGTAAGCACATCCTCACCAACAGCACGTTCGGAAACCTTTGAAACAAAGTCCTTAACGACCTTGTAGTTAACGTCCGCCTCAAGCAGAGCCATACGCACCTCACGCATAGCCTCCTTGACGTCCGCTTCGGTGAGTTTACCTCTGCCTTTAAGACGCTTGAACACGCCGTTCAGCTTTTCGGAAAGACCTTCAAACGCCATAAAAAACCTTCCTTTCGCAATCTCGTTTATGTTAAGTGTATCAGAATAATTCCTTGTTATCCTCAGCAAGCTGTTTCAGATATTCGGCACGCTTCACGATAGCCTTGGGGTTACCGCAGTAAACGCACTCGTTTTTAATCTGAGAAGCAAGCTCAGCAATTTCGTTCATCACAGCGTAGTATTTCTCGCTTTTTTCAGCAAGCCCGAACTTTTCTTCCATTTCAAAAAGAGTCTGTTCTCCGCGCTTTATGCTGTCGCGGACACCCTGACGGGTGATATTTTCATGCTCAGCAATTTCAGAAAGCGACAAATCCTCGTTATAATAAAGGTCAATAACATCTTTCTGCTTATCGGTAAGCATAGGGGAATAGTAGTCCAGCAGGACAGAAACACGCAAATTCTTTTCGGTATTCATTATGTTACCCCTTTCAGAAATCATTGTAAAGCGAAATCACTTTACATATTATACTACATATCTTCCTTTTTGTCAAGGGGGTAAATTCGATTTTTTGGATAAATTGTAATTTGGCGTAATACGACGCAAAAGAGTCGGATTGCTCCGACTCTTTTATTTTACTTTGTTTTTCCGGTTGTTTTATTTGCTGTTACAGCCTTGATTGCAAAAAGCACCACAAGCATGAGCAGGATTGATGTGCCGAGGACTACAAACACATTCTGCACGAAACCTGCAAGCAGGTAACCTGCTGCGCTTACTGCCGCTACTGTCAATGCGTATGGCAGCTGTGTGGAAACGTGGTTGACGTGGTCACACTGTGCACCTGTTGAAGCCATGATTGTTGTATCCGAAATCGGTGAGCAATGGTCGCCGCAAACTGCTCCTGCGAGACATGCGGAGATACAGATGATTACCATTGCAGGAATTTCTCCTGCACTTGTTACGTTAAGAAGCTCAGTTGAGAAAACGCTTGTTACAATCGGGATAAGGATACCGAATGTACCCCACGAAGTACCTGTTGCAAAGGAAAGTCCGAGAGCAACGACAAACAGTATAAGCGGCAGCATAATCTGAATAGCTGTTGCGCTTTCAACAATACCTGACACGAATGTACCTGCGTCAAGGAAGCCTGTCATTGTTTTAAGAGTCCATGCAAAGGTGAGGATAAGAATTGCAGGAACCATCTGCTTGAAGCCGAGGGCAATTGAATCCATGCAATCGTTGAATGTCAGGACTCTGCGGCAGAGGAAATATCCGATAATTACGATAAGTGCGCCGATTGAGCCGAGTGACAGACCATAGGAAGCGTCACAGTTTGCAAAGGCATTGATAAAATCCGTGCCGTCAAAGAAGCCGCCTGTATAAATCATTCCTACAACGCAAAGGAAAACCTGTTACTGTTTGTCAAGTACTTTTTCAAAAAAATATGCAATAAAAAATGGCATAACAATAAAGCCGAAAAATGCAAATTTTTCAGCTTAGAGAAATTTAAAAAACAATTATGAAGTTAACAGTAAAGTTCCATTAC